>NZ_CYTY01000012.1:22191-54881 GCF_001298995.1 Achromobacter sp. 2789STDY5608615 | reverse complement strand
ACGAACAACGGCGTGCCGTCGACCGGCAGCAGATCGAGCGCGAAGTGCATGGAGGTCGGCTGGATCTCGAAGATGATGCACGGCGCCTTGCGCAGCGACGGCAGCAGCGGTCCCAGCAGTTCGTGCGACAGGACCGCCATGCGGGCGTCGAAGCGGCCGTCGAGCCGCCGGTTCTCTTCCAGCATGTCGTAGACGCGGCGGAATTCCTTGGACAGGATCCCGGCCGACCGCTCGGGGATGACGGTCTGCGTGGTCGCGTCGTAGTCCGATTGCAGCGTCAGGCGGTCGTCCTGCTGTTGCAGCAGGATACGCATGCAACGGGCCGGCGAAACAGCGGTGACGGTGACGTCAGGGGTGCCCGCCGCCACCGCGGCGGCGGCGCCCGGCAGCGCCAGGGCGCAAGTCAGCAGCAAGACGCCCGCGGCACGCGAGCGCAGCGGGCGTCGAGGCGGGCGGCCGACGCGAAAGACGGCGTAGGGAGTCATTGATGCGGCATTCGGGAACGAGACACGCCAATGCTACGCAGGATCCGTGTGAAGGTCTGTGAAGTTTGCACCTGACTTTGTCCGCCCCGGACGATCAGGCCTTGCCCGTCATCACCATGTGCGCCAGCGCGTCGGCGTCCAGGCCCGCCACGTCGCGCTCGACGACCTTGACGCCGCTCTTGAGAATCGCGACGCGGTCGGCCAGCGCGACCACGTCGGCCATGTTGTGGCTGATCAGGATGACGGTGCGCCCTTCCTCGCGCAGCTTGCGCACCAGGTTCAGGACCAGCGCGGTTTCCTTGACGCCGAGCGCGGCGGTGGGCTCGTCCATGATGACGACGCGCGCATCCCAGCGCAGCGCCCGCGCGATGGCCACGGCCTGGCGCTGGCCGCCCGACATGCGTTCGACCGGGCGGTCCATGTCGTCGATCGGCACCGACAGGCGTTGCAGGTAGCCGCGCGCCTCCTGCGCCATGCGGCGCTTGTCGAGCACGCGCAGCGGGCCAATGCGGCGCACCAGTTCGGCGCCCATGAAGACGTTTTCCCAGATGGACAGGCGCGGCGCCAGCGCCAGGTCCTGGTAGATGGTGGCGATGCCCTGCGCCAGCGCGTCATGCGGCGAGCCGAACACCACCGGCCTGCCATCCAGGCTCAACTCGCCGCCCGTGGGCGCCTGGGCGCCCGAGATGATGCGGATCAGCGTGGACTTGCCCGCGCCGTTGTCGCCGCAGATGGCCATGACGCGGCCCGCCGGCACCTCCAGGTCGACGCCCTTCAGGGCCTCGACGGCGCCGTAGGACTTGCGGACTTGGCGGAGCGATAGCGCGGCGGGCGGAGCGGCGGTCATGGTGGCGGAAGCGGACATGAAGGATGCGGCGGCGGGCGGCGCGGCATGCCGCCTGCCGTGGGCCTATTTGGCGGGGGTCAGGAATTGCTGCACGTTGCTGGCATCGACCAGCACCGAGTCCATGAACAGGTAGGGGCCGGAAGCGATCTTGTCCTTGGGCTCCTTCTTGACGACGATGCGGTCAATCGCGTCGATGGCGGTGACGCCCAGCTGCTCGAACGGAATCATCATGGTGGCGGTGATGAGGCTGTCGGGATCGGCGATGCGGCGATAGGTCTCCGGGCCGCCGTCGACCGACACCAGCGTGATGTCGCCCTTCTTCATGCCTTGCGCCTGCAGCAGGTCGTCAATCACGTAGGCCTGGCCGTCGAACGAGGCCCAGACGCCCTTGAACTGCCCCTGGTTGCGCAGGAACAGCGCCTGCATGCCGTTGCGCACGTCGTCGCGCCAGCTTTGCGTGCGCGCCATGCTGAACTTGGCCAGGTCCTTGACGGCGGTGTTTTCCGACAGCACCGCGTCGAGCATCTTGCCGCGGATGCGGGTGCCGGAATTGCCGTCGAAGCGGGCCGACAGGATGTTGCCCTGGTAGCCCATCTTGCCCAGCAGGTACAGCACCGATTGCGCGCCGGTGGCGTATTCATTGACCTCGACGTCGAACAGCATGTGCGGGCTGGCGCCGGACATGACGCCGACGACGGCGATGCCCTTGTCCTTGGCGGCCTGCAATTGGGCGTCGGTCTCGACCGGCTTGCCCATGGCGATGACGATGGCGTCGACCTTCTTGTTGACCAGCGTGTCGAGCTGCTCGGCCAGCTTGGGCAGCGAGCCTTCGGCGTTCAACTGCGTCACGGTCCAGCCCTTGGCACGGGCGGCCTCGGCGGCGGCGTTGGCGGCGCGCGCATGGGTTTCCGAGGACATTTGGAAGGCCACCACGCCGACGTCGAACGCGTGCGCGGCGCTGGCGGCCAGCGCCTGCGCGGCGAATGCGCCCAGCAGCAGCGTGCGCTTGAAGAATCGGTTCATGCTGTTTCCCCTTCCTATCCGAATTTGAAGGCCGCTTTCTTGAGCACGGCCGATGACACCGCGACGGACGCGACGATGATGAAGCCCAGGACGATGTCCTGCACGTAATAGGCCGCGCCCATCAGCACCAGGCCGTTGCCCAGGACCTTGAGGATCAGCGCGGCGACCAGCGTGCCGGGAATGTTGGCATGGCCGGGATTGAACATGGTCATGCCCAGCAGCACGGCGGCGATGGCGTACAGGAAATAGTCGCCGGCCATGTTGGGCGCGGCGGACGACAGGCTGGAAGTCAGCAGCACGGCGGCCAGGCCGGCGCACAGGCCGGACAGCGCCAGGCCGATGCTCTTCATGGCGCGGATGTTGATGCCCGCCAGGCGGGCGGACTCGCCGGCCTCGCCGGTGGCGGTCATGCGGGCGCCGGTGCGGGCCCACTTGACCAGGAAGAAGGCGAACAGCACCGCGCCCACCATCCACAGCACCAGCGCGGGAATGCCGAAAGGCTTGCCGCGCGCCAGGTCGGTGAAGGCGGCGGGCCAGCGGCCCACGTACGAGACGCCGTCCGTCAGCATGAAGGCGAAGCCGCGCGCCATGGCGGCCATGCCGAGCGTGGCGATCAGGGAGGGAACCCGCAGCCGCGTGACGGCAAAGCCATTGAAGAGGCCGCAGAACAGGCCGACGCCCAGGCCGGCGGCGATGGCCAGCAGCGCGGGCTGGCCGGTATGCACCAGGGCGCCGGTGACCACAGCGGCCAGGCTGGCCACGTCGGCCACGGACAGGTCCAGTTCCGCGGTCACCAGCGCCAGCGTGAAGCCGATGGCGATGATGGCCAGGAAGCTGGTTTCCTTGGCGATGTTCAGCAGGTTGCCGGGCGCGGCGAAATTCGGGGCGGCTATCGCGAAAAAGCCCACCAGGACCAATCCCGCAATTGCCGTGCCGTACTTTTCCAGGATGCCGCGCATCGCCTCGCCCTTGCTGCATGTGATTGATGGCGGGGCGTCCATCATGCCGCGCCCGCCGGCCGGATCGTGGTCCGGGCCTGTGGCGTCGTAGTGTATACCCGGCACACGCGCGTCGGCACCGGGGTGCGCCGGATCACGCCTAGGGTTTTACCCCAGCCGCAGGGCCGCCAACGCGTGCGACACGGGCGCCAGCGCGGCCTCGGCGGCGCGGAATTGGGCATAGAGACGCCGATAATCGGCGACCCGGTCGGCGCGCGGCTCGTAGCGCCGGGCGACGCGCGCCAGCGCGTCCTGCGCCGCCGCGAAACTGGCGTAACGCCCCACCCCGGTCCAGGCCGCGGCCGCCGCGCCAAGAATGCCGGGCTGGTCGGCCTGGCCGACGATGACGGGACGCTCGCAGATATCGGCCTTGGCCTGGCACCACCGCGGATTGGACGCGGCGCCGCCGCCGAAACGGATTTCGGCCACGGGCTGGCCCAGCGCCGCCTCGGCGCGCTCCAGCACGATGCGGTTCAGGAATGCCACGCCTTCCAGCACGGCCCAGGCCAGGTCGCCCGGGCCATGGCGGCGGTTCAGGCCGACAAAGGCGCCACGCAGGTGCGGATCCCAGTAAGGCACGCGCTCGCCCTGCAGGTATGGCAGGAACAGGGCCGGCTGCGGATCGCGCGGCGCGCCAAGCAGGGCATCCATCGCCGGGCCGACGCCGGCCATGCCTTCAGCGCCCAGGCGGCCCAGCAAGGGCAACAGCCAGGCAATGGTGTCGGCGCCATTCTGGCCCGGCCCGCCGACCTGGTGATGGCCGCCGCCCCAATCCACGGTCATCAGGCCCTCGGCACGCACCGGCTCGGCGCCCACCGCGCCGAACACTTCGGTGGTGCCCGAGATGTTGTAGGCGTATCCCGGGCGCAGCGCGCCCAGGCCGGCGACGGCGGCCCAGGTGTCGTTGGCGCAGGCGATCACGGGACGGCCGGCCAGGCGGGCCAGCGCGCCCGGCAGCCCGGGCCGCACCGGGCCGACGATGTCCAGGGGATCGAGCAGGTCGGGCAACCAGGCGGGACCGGCGCCGATGGCGGTCAGCAGGTCGCCGGCGGGCGCCGCCGCGGCCGGCACATCCGCGACGGGCGGAGACGCCTGCCCGGCGGCTACCGGGCCAAGCGCCGCCGAAGCCGCCAGGCGCGCCAGTGAAACCGTGTCGCTGGCCGCCCGGCCGATCAGGCGCAGGTTGAGGTAATCCTTGGGATCCAGCACCGTCCGCACACGGGCCGCGTGCGCCGGTTCCTTGCGCAGCAACCAGGCGATGCGGGCCCAGGGATGGAAGGCGTTGATCTGTCCGCTTTCCGGATGGCCGGCCGGCAGCGACGACAGCCATTCGGGCAGGTCCACCGCCGCCCGCGTATCGCGCCAGGTGATGGCCGGCCGGATGGCCGCGCCCTGCGCGTCCACGAACACCTGCGTGCGCGTGACGCCGCAGATGGCAATGGCCTGGACCGCATCGAAAGCCGCCGCGCCGGCCTGCGCCACCAGGGTGTCCGCCAGCGCCTGCAGGCCGCGCCACCACGCGTCGGCGTCGATCTCATCCCAACCGGGCTGAAGCGCAACACCCGCCGGGCTGTCGATGAAGCAGGAATGGGCGATGCCGCCCTCCCCGTCGACCAGCGCCGCGCGAAAGCGCGTGCCGCCCAGGTCCACCGCGAGGACGTAGTTCACAGAAGCATTCATGACATCGATCGAAAAGGCAAAGGGACAGGCACGCCGGAACCGGCATATTACGAAAACGCCCCTTCCGGCGCATCAATGGAATCGATGGCACGGGCCCCTGCCCCCCAATCCCGCACCTTCCCATCGCCGGCCCTCCCTACGCTGCGCCGCAGCACCGGATTCCCTATCAATTGATAATTTCTGTTCAGGTGACAGCGGCCGGCGGCGTGCGACAGAATGGCCTGCGCCTGGCGGGAGACAGCCGGGCCCCACATCCAAGAGGTCCAGGCCCATGAAGCCATCCAGGAACAAGGTCATCATCACCTGCGCCATCACCGGCTCGGTCCATACGCCGTCGATGTCGCCGCACCTGCCCGTCACACCCGACGAGATCGCCCGCTCCGCCATCGAGGCGGCCGAGGCCGGCGCCGCCATCGTGCACTTGCACGCGCGCCAGCCGGACACGGGCCAGCCAACACAGGACCCGGCGCTATACGCGCAGTTCCTGCCGCGCATCAAGGCCGCGTCCGATGTGGTGATCAACATCACCACGGGCGGGTCGCCGGTGCTGCCGCTGGCCGACCGCATGGCGCCGGCGCTGCGCTTCAAGCCGGAAGTCGCGTCACTGAACATGGGTTCGATGAACTTCGGCATGTACGAACTGCTGGAGCGCTTCAAGACGTTCTCGCACACCTGGGAACGCCCCTACCTGGAAGGCAGCAACGACCTGATCTTCAAGAACACCTTCAAGGACATCGAGCACATCCTGACGGCCTGCGGCGACAACGGCACGCGCTTCGAGATCGAGTGCTACGACATCGGCCACCTGTACACCGCGGCCCATTTCGTCGACCGCAAGCTGCTCAAGCCGCCTTTCCTGATCCAGTCCGTGTTCGGCATCCGTGGCGGTATCGGCACGCACCCCGAAGACGTGATGATGATGAAGCGCACCGCCGACCGCCTGTTCGGCGCCGACTACACCTGGTCGGTGCTGGCGGCCGGACGCAAGCAGACGCCGCTGGCGACGATGGCGGCCACGATGGGCGGCAACGTGCGCGTGGGGCTGGAGGATTCGTTGTGGGACGGGCCGGGGGAACTGGCGCGCTCCAACGCCGACCAGGTGCGGCGCATCCGCCGCATCCTGGAGGACCTGTCGCTGCAGATCGCCACGCCCGACGAGGCGCGCGCGACCCTGCAACTGAAGGGCGGCCGCGACGTCGCGTTCTGAGCGGCGGCGGGGCCACCCACCACAACAAGATCCGCGGGATCGAGGAGACAACCATGAAAAAGACACTGTGCGCGGCCGCGCTGGCCGCCGTGCTGGGCTGGACGGGCGCGGCGCGAGCCGATGACGGCGTGATCCGCATCGGCTTCATCACCGACATGTCGGGCCTGTCGGCGGACGCCGACGGCCCAGGCGGCGCCGAGGCCATCAAGATGGCGGTGGCCGACCTGGGCGGCGTGGTGGCGGGCAAGAAGGTCGAGGTGCTGGTGGCCGACCACCAGAACCGCGCAGACATCGCCTCGTCGCGAGCGCGCGAGTGGCTCGACCAGAAGGGCGTGACCATGCTGATCGCCGGCGCCAACTCGGCGGCGGCGCTGGCCATGGCCAAGGTGGCCGAAGAGAAGAAGACGCCATTCTTCGTGGTGAGCGCGGGTGCCTCGGAACTGACCAATTCGCAATGCACGCCCTACACCGTGCACTATGTCTACGACACGGTGTCGCTGGCGCGCGGCACGGCGCGGGCGATGCTCAAGGAAGGCAACAAGGACTGGTTCTTCCTGACGGTGGATCACGCTTTCGGGCAGGCGCTGGAACGGGACGCTTCGACCGTCGTGCAGGCCGAGGGCGGAACGGTCAAGGGGCGCGTGCGCCATCCGCTGAACACGGCGGACTTTTCGTCCTTCATCCTGCAGGCGCAGGCCTCCGGCGCCTCGGTACTGGGGCTGGCCAACTCCGCCAGCGACACCAGCAATGCCGTCAAGGCGGCGGCCGAGTTCGGCCTGACGCCGAAGATGAAGATCGCCGGCCTGCTGGTGCTGATCACCGACATCCACGCGCTCGGCCTGCCGGCCGCGCAGGGCATGTACCTGACCACGGCCTGGTATTGGGACCAGGACGACGCCTCGCGCCAGTGGGCGGCGCGCTTCGAAGAGAAGATGAAGAAGAAGCCGTCGATGCTGCAGGCCGGCGACTACTCGGCCACCACCACCTACCTGAAGGCCGTGGCCGCCACGGGCAGTACCGATGGCGACACGGTGATGAAGTGGCTGAAGGCCAACCCGGTGAACGATTTCTTCGTGAAAGACGGCAGGATCCGCGCCGACGGCCTGATGGTGCATGACATGTTCCTGATGCAGGTGAAGACGCCGGCGGAATCGAAAGGCCCGTGGGACTACTACAAGCTGGTGGCGCGCGCGCCGGGCGACCAGATCTATACCTCGCCGGCCGAATCGACCTGCCGCCTGATGAAGCCCTGATCCTGCCCGGATCGCCATGAGCAAGGAACCTGCATGACTGTCAAAAATCCCATCCCGGAGGACATCGGCGCCCTGCCCGTGGACCTGGCCGGCAAACGCGTCATCGTCACGGCCGGCGCGGCCGGCATCGGCGCCGCCATCGCCGGCGCTTTCGCGGCGCGTGGCGCGCGGGTGCATGTATGCGATGTGGACGAGCGCGCGCTGGCGGCCTGCCCGCATCCCTGGTCGCGCGCCGACGTGAGCCGGCGCGACGAGATCGACCGCTACATGGGCGAAGCGCTGTCGCACCTGGGCGGACTCGACGTCCTGGTGAACAATGCCGGCATCGCCGGGCCGACCGCCGGCATCGGCGACATCGCCCCGCAAGACCTGGACGCCACGCTGGACATCAACCTGGCCGCGCAGTTCCACACCGTGCGGCACGCGCTGCCGGCGCTGCGCGAAGCGGGCGGCGGCAGCATCATCAACATCAGCTCGGTCGCCGGCCGCATGGGCGTGCCGATGCGCACGCCCTATGCCGCCACCAAGTGGGGCGTGGTCGGCCTGACCCGTTCGCTGGCGGTCGAGCTGGGCGGCTACGGCATCCGCGTCAACGCACTGCTGCCCGGCCTGGTGGCGGGCCCCCGCATCGACCGGGTCATCGAGGCGCGCGCCCGCAACATGGGCGTGACGGTGGCCGAGGAGACCCGGCTGGAGCTGGCCGGCGTCAGCCTGGGGCAATTCGTGCGCGCGGCGGACATCGCCAACATGGCGTTGTTCCTGGCCAGCCCGTTCGGGGCGATGGTCAGCGGCCAGGCCATCAGCATCGACGGCGATCTGCAATCGCTGCCCTGGCAGCCGCCCGCGGACTAGCCCCTACGCCAACAGCTGGACGGTCCGCGCATACACGCCCTGCTGCCGCTGCCGGGCGGCCGCGTGCAAGGCCTGGAGCAGGTGCTCGACTGACTCCCGGCTGGCGGCCTCGTTGCGCGCGATCAACACGAAATCGAACCATTGGCGCGAGGCCAGCGGCAGCGCCACCAGGTCGGGATAGGCCGCCGTGATGTCGGAGGCCGACAGCGCGTTGACCATGCTGACGCCGCGCACCGCGCACACCGTGCCGGCGAGCAGCGACATATGCGCCCGCATGCCGGAACGCAACTGCATCGACTCGGCGATGTCGCCCTGCGGCATGACGTAGTCGGACCACAAGGGCTGCACGTAGCTGTCGGGACGGATGTCGGCCACCGCCACCACCTCGCCACGCGCCAGGGCATGCTCGCGATGCACGATCGCCATGACCTCGGTGCGCAGGAACGGCCGGAACATCAGCCGGGAATTCTCCTGCGCCACCGCGCCCAGCCCGAAATCCGCGCGCATGGTGTCGACGGCGCTGATCGCCTGCACCGACGACTCCAGGTCGATCGAGAACGGCCGCGTGCCGTGGGCATCGAGATAGCGGCGCACGGCGTCCGGCGCATAAGACAGGGCCAGCGCGGGCGAACTGGCGATACGCAGGCCGCGGCCGCCGAACTGCTCGATGCTGTGCAGCGCCTCGTCGATGCGCACCAGCTCGTCCAGCACGAACTTGGCCTCGCCGTACAGATACTGCCCCGCCTCGGTGGGCCGCAGCGTCTTGTGGGACCGGTCGAACAACTGCACGCCGGTCGCCTGTTCGAGCCGCGACACGGCATGACTGACGGCCGGCTGGGTCAGGTGCATGGCCTGCGCGGCCTGCCGGGTGGACCCGGTCATGACGACGGTGTAGAAGATGCGCAGGTCATGGATGTTGAAGTTGCGCTTCATGCGGTATCGCGGCTCCCCTGTTGGCGCGGAGGCTCGCTCCGCCCGATGCCTGATTCTAGGTCGAGAACGCCACCAGGGGCAGGCGGACCGGACGGGCAACCGTCCGGCATCCGCGAATCGCCGTCACGCCTGGTCTTCGGAGTAGATACCCGCCGAGATGGTGGCGCTGCCCACGAACATCTCGCCATACAGCACCGGCACGGGGTTGCCCTGCGCCGTGGTGTTGACCGGACCATTGAAGTTGTACGACGCGCCGTTGTCGGGCCCGTCCTTGACGCTCAGGGCCCGTTGCTGCGGCGTGAGCAACTGCACCACGCCGCCCAGCGTCATGGCCAGGCCCATGGTCATCAGCGAGGTGCTGGCGCCCGCCCACAACGCGACGTTGACGCCGGGGATGAAGGACGCGACGATCATCGCCACGCCCACCACCACCTGCATCAGCCCGCCGCGCTTGGCGCCGGTGGGCATCGGCGCGATGCGGATGTCCTCACGGCCCGCCGGCCGCGCCAATTCGCTTTCGTCCAGGTTGCGGCGTCCGAGGAAGCAGGCGTAGCGCACGCCCCTGGATTCGCTGTCGAGCAGGCGGGCTTCGAAGCCGGGCAGCAATACGCACAGCGC
This sequence comes from Achromobacter sp. 2789STDY5608615, assembly GCF_001298995.1. Lineage (NCBI taxonomy): Bacteria > Pseudomonadati > Pseudomonadota > Betaproteobacteria > Burkholderiales > Alcaligenaceae > Achromobacter > Achromobacter sp. 2789STDY5608615. The sequence goes on along the minus strand of NZ_CYTY01000012.1, from coordinate 44,985 downwards.
GCGTACCGCTTCGGCGGTGCTGGAAACGGCCAGCCGGTGCAGCCGGCCGAACTCCGCGCCCAGCCGGCCGTAGAGGCGGACGGTGGTGAGGGTTTGAGTCATGCCTGGCTCCCCGGCAGTCCTTGCGGTCCGGCCGCGGCGTCGGCCGGCTTCGGGTAGCGCTGCTTGACGTTGCGGCATTGCGCCACCCAGCTCGTCACCTCGTCGGGCAGCGCCTGGCCCGACGCCTGCAGGTGCGCGGCGAACTTCATGATCGCGTCGAGCTGGTCGCCGATGGCGGGATAGGCGCGGGCGCGCAGCGGCGCGTAGGGTTCATAGTGGCGGATTTTCAACGGTGAACTCCTTGTTCAGATAGGGCCAGGCTTCGACGGTGACCTGGAATGTGCCGGGAGATCCAAACTCCAGATCGACTTCAGCCTCGGTGCACGGGTACACGGCACGGCCGATCCGGATCGTGCACGGGACAGGCAACGCCGACAATGTGTGGCGCGTCAGGATGGAGGGCGATTCCGGCCGTGATGCGAGGGCTTTCTCCCGAACATATTGCAGATCGGGATTGCCCTCTCCCTCGACAAAGGGATCTCCCGTCACCGCCGAAGTCGCCTCCACGCTTTCGCGCGGTCCACGCATGACGCCGACAATCCGACCCGTCGAGTCGTAAAACGATGCGATGTACATATTCATTCCTCTCACCTTTTCACCATCAGCGCCACGATCCGGATCTTCGCGCCATTGCTTACGGAACTCGATGAATTCACGACGATGGTGTTGTTGCCACGTATCGCATTCCCAACGGTTACCGCGGTAAGCGGCATGCTCGTATATTCCCAAGGCTGAGGCCCGTCCCCGCTGCCACTCTGCCAGGCTGAATGGGAACCCGTGGCTTCCTCCATCAAGGCGCCATTGACATAGATGCGCAAATTGGATGCCATGCCGCTGTAGCCGGACCGGTACGCAATCACCACAACAGGACCATCTACGTTGCTATTGATGACGAGGGTCCCGGCTCCAGGCCCGGACCACGACACGGGAATCGTCACGGCATTCCCAGCGATCGACAGCGTATCCACCTGCGCTTCGTGAATGTTGGCACGCTTGATATACGCCTGCCCCACGTTGGCAAGCTGTGCGGCAATCGTCCCGACATCGATGCGCTCGGCGCTCATCACTCCTGCGTTGATCTTCTCCGCGCTCAAGCTCCGGATCATCGCATTCGTGATCCTGCCCGTCCCGATGACCGCATCGTTGATGAACGTCTGCCCGTTATCGATCACGAACGGCGTGGTCGTCGCGCCGTTGGCCAGGTTCAGCAGCGCCAGCCGGTCGGCCAGGAAGTACACCGAGGTCTGCATCGATCCGTCGGGCTGGCTGTACGCCCCCAGCGACATGCCGGCTGCGTAGATCTGCTTGTCCTTCGTGACCTGGGCCTTGATGCTCCAGGTGGCCTTGAGCTGACCGTCCACGTCCACCAGCGCATTGCGCGTTTCCTGCACGCCGGCGGCGGCGCCGTTGGCGGTCGCCATCACCGTGTCGACGCGCGAGGACAGCGCCCCATCGGCATCGGCCCGCTTGGTCTCCTCGGCCGTGATCGCGGCGCGGGTCTCATCCAGGCCGGTGGTCAGGCCGTCGATGGTGCCGGTCAGCTCCTGGGCCAGCTCGTCGCGGCTGATCTTGCCGTTCAGGTATTCCAGGATTTCGCTCGCTTCCCAGCTGGATTCGCCCATCACGCCCTGGTCGCCCGGATACCAGGCGCCGATCTCGCCGTTCAGGGCGACGATGCGGCCCCAGAAGTAGAAGCGCTTGCCGGCCGCCAGGCCCATCAGGGTATGGGCGCTTTGCGGGAAGGCGAAGTCGCCCAGCTTGATGGCGCTGGCGCGGTCGTTGGACGCGCTGTACCAGATCTCGGTGCGCTGCGCGGTGAAACGCCCTTCCGGAAAGGCCCAGCGCAGGTCGATGCCGAACACCAGGGGTTTGGTGGCCAACAGCGCCAGCGCCGGCGGCGGCGCGATGTCGCCTTCCAGCATCGTCTCGGTGGAATTGACCCACACCGACGAGATGTCCGACACGTTGATCGCCCGCACCCGCGCCACGTAGGCGCCGGCGCGGATGTCCGGCAATTCCAGCGTCAGCGCGCCGGTGCGGCCCGCCTCGACCCAGTCGGAATTGTCGCGCCGCCACTGCACCTGGTAGGCCACGGCCGAGGCCGCCGCGTCCCAGCTGATGACGCCGACGTGCCGCGCCAGGCCCTGGTCGATCACCGAGCGCGAGGCCAGGCGGATGTTCACAGGGGCCGGCTGCACCGACGGCGGCACGACGGTGATCGGCTTGGGATCGAGCCGCGTGCCGAAGTCGACGTTGTCGAACTTGCCGGGTTCGTGCTGCACGGCGGCGATCTCGGCCACCAGGCCTTGCTTGCGCTTGACGCTCAACACGCGGAACGTCTGCGCCGACAGCGCCTCGGATTCCAGCGTCCACACGCACTCGGCTTCCGGCGCCTGCGAGAACGGCGTGGTGACCGTGATGTGCAGCACCGTGCCGGGCAGGCCGACCAGGTCGGCGGTCAGCTCGGTCGAATCCACGGTGAAGACGGTGTTGTCCACGGTCAGGCCGGTGCCCACCGCCGTCGCCACCACCCGGGTTTCCGACAGGCCGTTGGGCAGGTTGACGGTCAGGCGGTCGCCCGGCCGCACGCCGAGTTCGGCATCGACCGTGATCTTGCTGATCTCGCCTTCACGGATGCGGCCGCCGATGCGGCGGCCCGCCAGGTGCTGGTCGGCCACGCGGATCACGCTGCCCGGCCGCACGCGGCAGGCATCCAGGCCGACCGAGAACGTGACCGAGCGCGTCTCCAGGTTGGAGGTCAGCAGCATCCACTTGCCGATCCGGTGCGCCTGGCCGCGCGAGGTGCAGCCGAACCCGGTCACTTCCACCTGCTGGATTCCATAGCGCGCGATGCCTTCGCGGTTCTCGACGTACTCGACCTTCTGGCGACCCATTTCGGACATGTCGTTCCAGGACACCAGCGCCACGGTGTAGCGCGTGGTCAGCGCCGAGCCGACGTAGTTGAAGCGGCCATCGACCACGTTGGCCGACGAGAACGTGTAGACCGGATCGCCCGGCATGTCGGCCGAGGCGAACACGGCGGCGTTGGCCCAATAAGCCATGCCGCGGAAAATGGAGGCGAAGTCCTGCACCACCCGGTAGGCGTCGGCCGCCTGTTGCAGGTAGACGTTGCAGGTGAAGCGCGGTTCCTTTCCGCCGAAGCCGTCATCGACCATCTCGTCGCAATAGCGGCCGATCTGGTACAGGCCCCACTTGTCCAGCCAGCCCGCCGGCACGCGCGTGCCCAGGCCATAGCGGTCGTTGCTGATGAGGTCGTAGAACACCCAGGCCGGGTTGTTGGTCCAGGCCAGCTTGAAGGTGCCGTCCCACACGCCGTCATAGCGGCGCAGGTCCGGGTGATAGTTGGACGGCACCCGGATGATGCGGCCGCGCACGTGGTACGCGCGGGTGGGAATGCTCTGGAACTGCGACGCGTCGATCTTGATGCCCACCAGCGCCGACATCGGATAGCGCAGCTTGGCGTCGACGATCTCGGTGACCGTGTCCACCACGGTGCGGTCCGAGATGGTGTTGCTGTTGGCGTTGGGCGTCACGCGGCGCACGCGCACGGTCCAGCCCTGGCGCGCGCGCGGCAGCTCGATGCGGTGCGAGCGCGTATAGCGCTGGGTGGTCTTGCCGTCGAACGCGGTCGACAGCACCGTCTGGTAGCCGGCGCCGTCGGTGTTCAGCTCGATCACGTATTCGACGCGGTAGCCGTTGATGTCGCCGTTCTTGGTGTCCGCGCGGCTCAGGCCTTCGACCGCCAGCGTGACCCGCACGGCGGAAGCCTGCAGGTTGGTGAACAGACGCGTCCACGGCTGGCTCGACTTGAGCTCGGCGTTGATGCCGATGGTGCTTTCCGACGCGGGAAAGCCGGGCAGCGGCTCCTGCAGCTGCGTGCCGGTGCGAAAGTCGATCGACGCGCCGCTGAAGTTCAGCGAGCCGTCCTCGTTGGCCACGGGCGTGCCGTTCAGGTAGACATCGCGCAGCGCGTTGTCCATGCCGTGCACGGGGCCGTAGATCTCGCCTTCGCCCAGCAGGTCGATGACGCGCGCGTAGGCGGTGCTGTGCAGGCTGTCGGGCGATTCCACCGGCGCGCGACCGCCGCCGCCCTTGCCCTTGTGGCCGACAAGGCCCTGGCCCTCGGCCATCGGCTTGCCGCCAAAAGAGAAGGCGCCCGCGGGCGCCCTGTTCCTGATGCGATGTCGTTGTTTCATACCTGGTCTTCCGAATAGATGCCCGCGGAGATCGTGGCGCTGCCGACGAACATTTCCCCGTACAGCAGCGGCACGGGATTGCCCTGTGCCGTCGTGTTGACGGGCCCGTTGAAGTTGTAGGAGGCGCCGTTCTCCGGCCTGTCCCTGGCGCTGAGCAGCCGCTGCTGCGGCGACAGCATCTGCGCGACGCCGCCCAGCATCATCGACAGGCCCAGCGTGGCCGTGGCCTGAACCATGCCCCCCGCCGTGAACGCCGCCGTCAGGCCGCCGCTGTAGAACGCCGCCGCGGCGATCAGCACCGCCCCCAGCACCGTCTGGAACAGGCCGCCGTTCTTGGCGCCCGCCAGCACCGGCGCGATGCGGATGGCGTCCGCGCCCACCGGATGCCCCAATTCGTCTTCCGACAGATTGCGGCGGCCGGCGAAGCAGGCGAAGCGCACGCCCCGTTGCTCGCTGTTCGCGAGCGCGCGTTCGAAGCCCGGCAACAGGGCGCACAGCGCCCGCACCGCCTCGGCCGGACTGGCCACGGCCAGACGGTGTTCACGGCCGAAGCGCGCGCCCAGCCAGCCGTAGAGTCGGACCACTCGTGTCCTGTCGTTCATGTCTTTTCTCCATGGCGCAGCACCACCCGGGTGGCTTCGCGCCAGAATCCGCCATACACGACCCGCTCGGAGTCGCGCCCATACAGGTGGTGCAGCATCGCGTCGGGCAGCGGAAACAGGTCCGGCGCCTCGCCCAACGGCTGCGCGCCGAGAAACACGCCGGCATGGTTGGCGCGATCCGAACGCACCTGCATCACCACCACGTCGCCCGGCGCCAGCGCTTCATGCGGCTGCAGCGGGCGAAAGCCCGCCTCGGCGTAGTGATCCATATACAGGTCGCCGGCGCGGCCAGGTTCCCACCAGCCATCCTCGCGCGGAAAGTCCGGCAGCTTGATGCCGCGTTCGCGCGCATACCAGTCGCGCACCAGCGAATAGCAATCGAGCACGCCGTGCGCGAACTGGCGCCCCAATAGCGGCGCCTGGAAGCCCTCCGGCGTGAAGCCGCGGATCTCGCCAGCCTTGATCCTGCCGTCCAGGTCCTTGGCCACGGCGACGATGTACCAGGGCAGGCCGGACGCCTCGCAGGCCACCCGATCGGCTTCGCTGGGCAGCGCCGTCGCGTCCGGGTGCGAGTGCACCACGGCCGTGATCCGGCCGCTTTCCTCGGCCGCCGCGTAGTCCTGCGCCGACATGACGAAGTGCTCTTCGCTGGCGGCGGTGTTGCGGCACGGCACATACCATTCGCGTCGGCCCGCCTTGACCACCAGGCCGCAGCATTCCTGCGGATACGTCGCCACGCCATGGTCGCGGATGGCCTGCATCGTGCGTTTGAGCATGCCTATCCCCTGACCAGGTCGGCGGATGGAAAACCGCCGAAGTTGATGACTTCGTACTCGCCGAAGCGCTTCTTGCAGTCGGACATCAGGCCCGAACAGCGGTCCAGCGTCGGATCGCTGACCGGCTTGCCATCCAGGTCGAACATGCGGCTGCCGGTGTAACCGCAGTAGGGGCCGCGATAGCCGCCCTTGCGCAGCCACGAGCACACGCCGGCGATGATCGGCCGGTCGGGCAGCTTCTGGCCATTGAAATCCAGCGCGCTGGACAGCGAGAATTCCACCACCTCGGCGGTCTCGGCGGTCTTTTGCTGCACCAGCCAGACTTCCTGCGGCAACTCTTCCTGCGGGTCGGCGGTGGGATTGCCCTGCGGGAAATTGACCGCATCCAGATACTTCCCGAGCGTGCGGCGCACCACCACGCGCGCGCCCACCAGATCATCCAGGTGGACGCAGAGCGCCGAGATCACGCCCACCACCGGCTTACCCTTGTCGTCCTGCCCGATATTGCCCACGGACAGCGTCGGCGAGGGCTGCTGCCCCTCTCCCACCAGTTCGAACCCTTCGGCGCGGATGGCCCACGGATCGTACTGCTGCCCCTGCCACCAGATGGCGCCCACTTGCGTGTAGCCATGGAAACGCAGGACCTGGCCGCCGATGGCCGTCGCATCCAGCTCGAACAGCTCGACCAACGCGCCGACTTCCAGCTTTTGAACGTCTGAATAAATACCCATTGCTATTCCTCCCCGGCCTGCCGTGGCGGTTGCCCGGACTCGCCGGCCTCGCCACGCAGGCGCTCGACCTGCCTGGTCAGTTCCTCGATACGCCGGTGCATTTCCTGCATGGCGCAGACCATGCGCGCGACCAGCTTGGAGCTGTCGACGCCTTGCAACTTCATGCGTGGCGCGGCGCCGTGGACATCGGTCATGACCGCGTCCTTTTCGCCCGACACGGCCAGCGGCGCCACTTCCTGCAGTTCATGCGCGATGAAGCCATCCTGCGCGCTGTCATCCATCACCATCCGGAACGTGCGTGGCCGCATGCGCAGCACGGACCGCAAGGCCCAGGCGCCGTCCATGTCCTCGATGTCGTACTTCACCCGGTAGTCCGACGTGGTGTTGTACGAGGTTGCCGACGGCGAGGTCTGGATGGTGCCCACCAGCCCGCCGGCGGCGTTGGTGAATACGATGGGCGACGTGTGGTCCGCCTGCGGGCTGTACAGCGTGCCGAAGCGGCTGCCGCCACCCTCGAAGTTGATGGCCTGCCGCACCAGGTAATTACGGTTGTATTCCGCGCCCAGGACCCAGGTGGCGGCGGTGTTGATGCGCCCGCAGTCATAGCCGATGACTTCGAAGATCAGCGGCTGGTAGGCGCCCGTCCCGGTTCTGCCGCTGGTGATGTACGAGCCCGACGGAAAGCACTGCAGGGACAGCACGCTGGCGTTGGCGCCGCTGTCCTGCCACACATTCACGCGGCTACCCGCGGCGGTGGTGCCGGGTGCGACATTCAGGTTGCCGGCCCCCGACAGGCTCTGGAAGACCCCGCCCGCATTGGGCCCGAAACCCATTGCGCCCCGGACTTTCCAGGTTGCGGAATCGAACGCCAGGTCCTGCGCCACGTTCGGATCGTATTTCGCGTAGGCCGTGCCATTCCAGCGGTGCCAGCCCGCGCCGTCGACGTAGATGTCGCCGCAATCCGCGGTCGGCATCTGCAGCGCATTGCTCCAGCTGCCCACGGCGCGCCACGGTTGCCAGCTGCCGTTGGTGGTGTTGCCGTGGCGCACATACCGGCGCGGCTTCTGACCGGTGAAGAGCACCGACATTTCCTGGCACACGATGCCCGCCGACAGCCAATAGACATTCATGTAGCCGGCATTGACGGCGGCGCTGGGCGGCCAGTTCGATCCGGCCGACATGGGCGTGGCGCCGACCCAGGTGTAGAACGTGTTGTCGGCGATCAGCGTGTTGGCGTCCGTCGCGGCGGTCAGGTAGACATGCGTCATGGCCTGATCGGCGCGAGCCTGCTCGAACCAGGCGCCCCAGGTGGCGACGCCGGCGCTCTGGAAGCGGTTGCGGATGAATTTGCGCGGATTGGCCAGCGTATAGGTGGTGTACTCCTGGTACACCGCGTTGTTGCTGCCGGTGCCGAATTTCACCGACAGCAGGCCCGCCAGCGGCGCGGGATAGTTCGCTCCGGCCGCCGCGGCCGCATTGGTGTTCTGGCTATAGTCGCCCGGCGTGGCATAGGTATCCAGGTCATCCGCGGCGCCCAGCGGCCGCGCGTTGACGCCCGGGATCTGCGCCTGCGGCACCTTGCCGCCGGCGTCCAGCGTGGCAATGCCGCCCGGCGCCGCCAGCTGCGCCGAATCGACGCTGGCCACCCAGGACGACCAGGTGCCGGTGATCAGCGACCGGTTGTAGACCTTGTTGCCATTGCCGGCGTAGTACACCTGGCACACGCCGGAGGTGACGCTGGCGCCGCCCTGGGGCGAGGCCGACATGACCAGCAGGTAGCCCGACTGTCCGATCGGGAAATTGCTGCCCCCCGGCCGCGATCGCCGACGTGGCGACGGCCCACAGTCCCCGTTGCGTATAGCCGTTCAGATCCTGCGCGGCTGCCATCGAACCGGCATAGGACACCACGGTCGAGACGTCGGTCAGTTCCTTCCAGGCGGACCAGGTGGTGGCCGACACCCGCACGCGCCAGAAGCGCTGCATGGCGGCCGCGACATTGGTGCGGGTGGTGTAGACCTGCGCCACCGGCGTGCCGGTGGCCGTGACTTCAAGGAAGCCGACGTTGGCCACCGGATAATGGGCGCCCGCCGTGGCCCCGGCGATGGTGGACTGATAGAACGAACCCGGCGTGGCGTAGTCGTCCAGGTCGTGCGCGGTCGTCGGCAGGACGGCCGCGAACGCGCTCGGGATCTGCGCCACGGGAACCTTGCCATTCGCGTCCAGCGTGGCCAGGCCATTGGCGGCCCCTTTCTGCGACAGCGCCGGCAGCTCCTGCCAGGCGGCCCAGATGCCGCCATAGAACGAGCGCCAGAAACGACGCGAATAGGCGCCCGACCGGTACTGGGTGTATTCCTGGTACACGAACAGGCCGTCCGCGGAAGCCGCCACTTCCAGCAGGCCGGCGTTCGCGATCGGATAATTGCTGCCCGTCAACGCGTTGGCGTTGGTGCCCTGGTGATAGCGTCCGGGGTTCGTCAGCGTGTTCAGGTCCACCGTCGCGCCAAGCGCCGACGCGTTCCACAGGCCAGCCAGTCCGGACTGCACGTCGGCGAAGTTCGCGTTCACCTTCTGCATGGCCACGCGCAGCGGATCGCCCGCCTGGTCGTTGTCGGTCTTGCCGACATTGATCGCTTGTAGGGTTGCCATGGTGTCAGGGCCTGAAGACTTGTTGGAAGGTCACGGCCAGCGAGTACATCTCGCCGCCCATCGCGGTCAGGTCGTAATCCGTCGCGGTGTAGTAGCCTGGCTCGCCCAGCGGCGGTTGCCACTGGAAGTTCCGATACCCCTGGTGCCGGTCCAGGAACGCCACGATCGGCCCGACCTGCGCTCCCGAGCCGGAGAACTGCAGCGGCCACGAGGCCACTTTGTTGTTGATGCCGTCGGCCGCGGTCTGGCTGTAGCCATCGCCGAACTGCGCGGTCAGCACGCGAAACTTGGTCCGCCCTTGCGGATTGACGCGCGGCGACCAGGTGAAGGTTTCGATTGCCATGATCATGCCCCCGCTAAACGGTTGTTGTTGGCTTGCCAGGCCAGGCCGCCCTGGCGATACGATTGCGTCATGCGGCGGTCGACCAGCTGGGTGACGTATTCGCCTATCTGCTGGCCGAACTGCTGCCAGCCGCCCTCGCCCGATTCGCTCGAGGAACTGACGTTGCCGTCCTGCACATAGACGTTGACGGACACGCCGCCCGCGGCCTGACCCGTGTCGCCGCCCACATTCGGGAAAGCGGCGCGGATGCCGAGCGAGCCGTCGGCGCCGCGATGCAGCGGCATGATGGCCTCGGGGCCGGCTTCGCCCATGACGCCCATGGGGAAGGCGACGGGGCTGGCGGTCATGCCGTTGGTGAAGGCGCCGCCTTTGGCGAACTGGACGGGAAACGCCTGGGCCACCGACGGCACGATGGCGCTGCTGGCGCTGCTGGCGCCACCCGAGCCGAACAGCCCTGCAATGAAGCCCCCCGCCTGGCCGATCCAGCCGCCCAGGCCGCCCGAACCCGACATGAATTCCTTGCCCAGCAACGTCTCCATGAGCTGGGCGGAGGCGGCCGATGTCACCATCTTGGCCACGTTGTCCAGGAACGACAGCCCCATCTTGTCGAATTTCTCGGAGACGAAGTCATACATCTTGGTGCCCAGAATGTCCTGGATCTTGCCCGCGCCGTTGCGCGCCGATTCGAGCAGCTTGTCGTTCACCTTCGCCATGAAGTCGCCGTCCTTCTCGACGAGTCCGAGATTGCGCCGCTCCTTGTCGTACTTGTCCTGGCTGAGCGTGCCATCTCGCAGCGCGCCATCGAGCGCACCCTGCTTCTGGGTCTTCTCGCGTCTGGATTCCGCATCGGGATCCGCGAGATTCTCGATATAGGCGCGCATCTTCGTCTGGTCGCGCAGCCTGTCGAGATCCCACGCAGCGGTCGTCAGGCTGTACTTGTCGCTGGGACTCTCGCCCGCGAACCGGCCGGCTTCGGTTTCGTACTCCATCTTCGCGGTTTCGGATGTCCGGCCCAGCATCGCGCCGGTCTTTTTCATTTCCGCCAGCGCCTGCTCGACCGCCTCGGACCGGATCGCCTGGGCATGCTTGTTCAGCGCGTCCGTCGACTTTTTCTTGCCGTCGGTGCCCTTGTCGGTGGTGTCGTTGCTTTTCTGGCACACGGTCGCGGCCCGCGCAACGGCGCTCTCCCACGCCCGCCGGGCCGCCGCATTGCGATTGAGCTCGGCGGTGTTCTGTCTGAGCGCCGAGGTTTCCGCCGCGATGTTCGCGGCGTTGTTGTTGTTTGCCATGGTCCTATACCTCACATAGATCCGCCTCCGGCCCGCTCGCGCGGGCCGGACACGTCGTCAAGACCCCTTCTTGATCTTCGACATCAGGAACGCCTTCAACGCGTCCGCCCCCGCTTCGGCGGGAGGTTCCTCGTCTTGCGCGCCCCAGCGCACCAGCATGTCGGTGGCGCGCACCTTGGCCCCCGCCGCCCGCGCCACCGTGGCGGCCAGGCTGGCGGCGAGCACATCGGCCCGGTCGTCTCCCAGCGGAGACGTCCGGTCCCATTCGCGCCACAGCGACACTTCATGGGTGTCGATGGTGTCCATCAACTCGCCCAGCGTGCGCCCCAGTCGAAGCGCCAGGACCATCAGGAAACGGAGGTCTGGCGTTTCCTGGAGGGCTTTTTTGCGCGCTCCTGCGCCCCCTCCCCGAGGTTGCCCAGCTCGATCGCCTTGGCCACCAGCTTGGCGTGCGCCAGCCCGTAGGCCGCGGCCACGACGTCGACGTCTTCGTCGTCGAAGACGCGGCGCGGCCCCTGTTCGGTCTGCTCGAACAGCGTGCGCACCAGCAGGCTGGCCGAGGCGCGGGTGTAGTCCACGCCCGGCGCGTCCAGCTTGGCGCGCACCACCTCGTTGTCCTCGCCCGGCACCACGCCCGCCGCCGCCCAGATCGCGCGGATATGGAACAGATGGTCGCCGGCGCTGGGCGCGCGCACGATGACGCGCGCGTCCTGCCATTGCGGCACGGTCAGGGTTTCGTGGGCGAAGCCGGCCAGCGGGTCGACCGCCAGGCCGCGCAGGCCCGCGGCGCGAGCAGAGGAATTGATCGACGTGTCCGTCATGGCGCTCAGCCCCCGTTGGCGGGCGCGTCGGTCAGCTTGACGGCGCCGGTGACGCGCACGTTGAACGTGGCGGACACGACGTTGTCCAGCTGGCCTTGCCACTGGTATTGCGTCACCAGGCCGAGGAATTCGAACTTGGCGCCGTCGGCGAAGGTCACGCGGAAGGCGCGGGTCTTCTTGTCGCTGCGCGCGGCCACCAGCGCCTTCTGGGCGGGATCGCCAGCCTTCCAGTTGCCGGCCATGCTGAAGGTGCCGCTGTCGTCCAGGCCCAGGGCGTATTCCTTGGCGGTGGACTTGAGCACGGTGACGTCGATCTCGGTGGTCTGGCCGCCCTGGAAGTTCGGGTCCTTGATGGTGATGGCCAGATCGGCGTAGGTCAGGCCGGCGGTGCCCAGGTCCTCGGTGGCCGTGGTCGACACTTCCAGCTGGGTGCCCTGGGTTTGAACGAATTGCGAAACGGTAGTACCTGCCATTGCAGACTCCAAAAAAAAGCCCGCCAGAGGCGGGCAACAAAGGCGTTTCCGGAGATCCGGAGCGGCCATGAAAAAGCCCCGCGGCAATTGCCGAGGGGCTTGGTCGGTACGTTCAGATTTTCTTCGGGCGCAACTTGGCCCGACGACTCAATTATGCGGATGTGGCGCCCGCGCCGCAAGCCTTTGCGCGATCGGCGTGTCGCACTTGCGGCGCCGTCACCAGCCCGCGCCGGCGCAATGCCGGCAACAGGGCGACCTTGGCTTCCTGGTAGGCGGCGTGCTGCTGCTCGGGCGTCAGGCGCGGGTTGCTGAAAACGCGAGCGCCGGCCGCCCGGTTGCCGGCATGCACGCCGATCGCGGAGCGCTGCTGCCACGGCAGCTCGTCGATACACAACTCGGTCTGCTCGCCGCGCGCGGCGGCCAGGCGGGCATCGACGTCTTCGTCGTCGTAGGCCTCGTCGGCCGTCATGCCGCGCGCGAACGCCGAGACCCGGCCGACGCCCAGCTTGGGCCGGTAGCCCCGGCTCCAGTGGTACCACTCCATGATCAGCGCTTCGACCTGATCCGACTCTTCCCGCGTCATGTTCTGCCCCTTCTGGTTGCGGCCCTGCGCCGCCTGCTGCCAACCGGCCCGCTCCGCCGGCCGCGACACAAAGGAACGCGCGATGGCGGCGCCCGCCTGCGATGCCGCCGCGACCCAGCCCTGCGGGGCCTGCAATGCCATGTTTCCTGCCTGATTCATTTGCCGCTCCTTGCCATTGAGTTCGATGCCGGTGTCCGTCGCTGGCGGACGCTGCCGAGGTGGCGCCGCCCGGGCGCCGGTGTTGCGGATCGCCATTGCGGCGGTCCGGATGGATGAGGGAGAGAAGCCCTTTGGTAGCGATACGCTACCCACGCTTCCGTCTGATAACAGCACACGTTTTGGGTAATCCATGAGTAAGATTCTACAAATGTATAATCCCGTTTTCAACACTTGTTGTTGCACAATTTTCCACAACTGTTTAGCGTTGACACCATGGCTCTCGGAAAACAAATCAGGCGCTATCGCGCCGCTCTCGGTCTCACCCTGGAACAGCTGGAAGCGCGCACCGGCGTGGGCGTGGGCACCATCGCCGCGCTCGAGGGGCGCGACAGCGAACGTTCCAAATACGCGGCTCGCCTGGCGGCGGGATTGGGGCTGTCACTCGAACAATTGCTGGACGAGTCGGCGCAGTATCCGCCGGACGTCGTGCTGGCCGATGCCGGCGGCGGCGAACCGCCGCGGGTGGACCACGGCGCGGGCGATGATCTGCGCATCCCCCGCTTCGATACCGGCGGCGCCATGGGCGCGGGCGTCGAACTGCGCGACCAGCCCGGCGTGATCCAGAGCCTGCGCGTCAGCCAGGAATGGCTGCACAAGAACCTGCGCCACTACACCGCGGCCGCCAACCTTTGCGTGGTGACGGGTTTCGGCGACAGCATGCGGCCCATGTACAACCCGGGCGATCCGCTGCTGGTTGACCTCGGCGTGGTCAAGGCGGAAGTCGACGGCGTGTTTTTCTTTCGTGTCGGCAACGAGGGCTTCATCAAGCGCCTGCAGCGCATTCCCAGCGCCCAGGGCCTGCTGATCCGCGCCAAGTCCGAGAACACCAAATATGATGCCTGGGACATCACCGAAGACATGGATCTGCAGATTTTCGGACGTGTGTTGAAGGTCTGGCGCAGCGAAGACCTCTGACGCCGCGCCACGGCGTCAGACCGCTTGCCGACGCGCGCGCCGGCCAGGCGGACGCGGCCTCGCGCGCCACTGTCAGGGCCGGTGCGTCAAAGCCCGACGCGCTGCGGCTGCGGCGATTGCCAGCTGCCGTCCAGCAAGGCCGGCTTGGGCCAGTAATAGCGCAGCGTGATCGTGAACGGCCCCGCCGGCGCCGGCAGCCAGTTGGCCTCGCCGCCCTTGCCGGGCGTCTGGGGCTGGATGTGCAGCGTCAGTCCGCCGTCGCGATCGCGCTTGAGCGCGGGCAGCATCGACGAATCCACCAGCGTGCGCCGGGCGGCCTGGGGCGCCTGCGCGGCCCCGGCCGGACGCTGCAGCGTCACCGACCAGAACGCATTGACCGGCGGCAAGGCGCGCGGCGCGAACCGCAACGTATACGGCTGGGCGCCGTCCAGCGGCTGGCCCGCGGCGTCGGTGGCCAGCACCGTGGTGATCGATTCTTCGCGGCTGTCCGTGCCCAGGCCGACCTGCGCGCCAGTGGCGCGCGCCAGATAGTCGTTGCCGAGCGTGCGGCGGTCGCCGAACAGCGTGTCGGCCTTGCCGTCCAGCGCCAGGCGGCGTTTGTCGATCTCGTTCTGGCCGTCGTGCATGCCTTCCTGCATGACCTGGCGCAGGCGCGGATTGCTGCCCTCCGCGACCGCCGGCGCGCCGGGCCGGATGCGCATGCTGTCCAGCCGCTTGCGCAGCGACTTCTCGCTGTGCGCCACCGGCGCGAACTGCAGCAGGAATCCAAGCTGGTTGTAGAACTCGAGCGAGGTGCGCATCTGCGCGGGCGATTCGGGCGCCAGCCACTCGATCGTGGCCGGCGCGGGCGGCGGCTTCTTCAGGTAGGCCGAGAGCGGCTGGATGCGGTAACCGTCCTCGATGCGCTTGACGTTGGCCTGGTCCGAGGACGAGAAGCGCTGGATGCGCCCCGCGAGGCTCACCAGCTCGGTCTCGGCGCGGATCACCGTGGCGATGCCCGTGGGCGCGGCGCCGTTCCAGCGCGGCCCGGCCACCAGATACCTGCCGCCGCCATTGCCCGTGGCGCGGCTGCCGAGATAGGCGAAGTTGAAGCCATACAGGTCGGTCAGCCGCAACGCGTGGTAGCGCCTGGCCTCCATCGGCGGCACGCTGACGACGACGGGCTCGGCGCGCAGGTCCAGCACGGCGGAAAACTGCGGCGCGTCGTCCGGCGCCGGCTCGGCGCGGCCGAGGGTGTTGAACGGCCCGCGGTAGTGGGGATTGCCCCGATCGATGCTGGCGGCATACATGGCCTGGTAGCTGGCCACCATGGGATAGCCGTAGACATAGGCTTCCTTGGCGATGCGGCGCGCCTCGGGCGCCGACACGCCGTCGATGCCGACGTACTGCGCCCCCGTCGCCGCGTCGGGCGAGGTGAAACTGCAGCCGGCCGCGCCGGTGCACAACGTCAGGACAAGCAGGCCGCGAACATAGCGGGTCGATCCAACGCCAGCGAGGCGTATGCGCATTCCATGCTCCAGCAGGGCAAGCCGTTGGCAACGCCCGGGTGGCGGCAGCGTCGCGACAAAAAACAGTCGCTCAAATTCTGGCACATTTCACCACGCCGGTGAAAGCGCGTGGCGATGACAGGACGACTTCACGCAAGCCCGATGGCCGCATGGCGCCCGGGACGCCACGCGGTCTGCGTAATTCAGTCCGGCAAATGCGGGGCTTCCAGTTGCCGCGGCGGGATCGACGTGATCGCGCTTTCGCTGGCGCAAGCATCGGTGGTCAGGTGCTGGATCAGGTCGAGCGTGGTCGAGCGGCGCGTCAGCATCAGGCAGGTGACTTCCGCGTCGGCCACGCGCGTGGCGTGCCAACAGCCGGGACGCATGCAGACGCCTTGCCCGGGATCGACGCGAAACGCCGCCAGCGTGTCCAGGTCGGGGCTGCCATCGGCCGCGCTGCGGGCCACCACCTGGATGATGACGCCGGTCAGCGGCACGATCGCCTGCTGCGTCAGCAGGTGCTTCTCCAGGCTGGCGACATCGGGCGAGGCGCTGCGGTAGTTGACCCACAGCACCTCGGCGTCGCCGCCCGCGCCGGTGTTGAAGACATGTTCCTGCCAGAAGTCGGTGGCGTCGTTGCTGAACAGCGGCACGCCATTGCCCTGCGGGATTGGCTTGCCGAGCATCCAGCCATAGGATGCGAAGGCATCGGCGGTCAGGTCGTAGATGGGCAATGCGGCAACGCGGGTCATGTCTCGTCCTTGGCGGATGGGGCGGCAGCGGTGCGCTTGGGAAATTCGGCGGCGTAGTCGAAATCGCCGCGCGCGATCGCCGCCAGGATGGCGGTGCGCCGTTCGGCGGCGCGCTTGAGGTTGGCGGCGGTCGGCTTGACGCGGATGCGCTCCACGCAATGGCGGCCCTGGTAGAAGAAACCGATCTCGATGGACGATTCGGATGCCGGCCGGACGCCGTCGAATCCCTTGTTCATGCCGACACCTACGCCGGATGCGAGCCGGCGCCCCCTGGAAAGACCCGGATTATCGCAGTTTTTCGAGTATTCCAGCCGCTTCGCCACCGCGCGCCTGCGCGGCCTGGCTGGCCAGCGCCAGCCTGCGCCAGTTGCGGCTGGCGTAGGCATGGGCCTGGCGCAGCCCCGCCCACAGGCCGAGGCGCTTGGCCCAGCGCCAGCGGCCGGCGGCCTCGAACTGCGTGGTCCGGCGCACCTCGGTGCCTTGCCCCGGCAGCGGCCGCAATTCGAAGGTGTCGACCAGCGTCCCGACCCAGTCGGCGCACCAGACCGTGCTGCGCTGCATCTGGTAGCGCAGGCGCTCGCCGGGCTGCAGGATCAGGATGCGCTGGTCGATGGTGCCGCGGTCGGTGGTGCACTGGCGCGTATGGCCCACGGCGGCCGCGCCTTCGAGCACTTTGCAGCTGATCGGCTTGGGCACGCCGAGGCGGAACAGCAACGGCCGGCTGTCGTCCATGCGCGCATGCAGGAAGTGCGGCCAGATGTGCTGCGGCTCGCACGGGAACAACCAACGGGATTCGATCTGCATGCGGACTCCTGGCGACGATGGCGCGCCGTCGAGACGGCCTTCGGCACTGTTATAACGCCTATTACCCCCGCTCTGGAGACCGCCATGCCCACCGACCTGTCATCGCAGTACGTCTTCCTTGACGCCGCCGGCCACGCCACCCCGCTCGCGGGCGGCGACGCCTTCTGGTCGCGGCCGCATGAGGACCTGGAACGATACGGCCACGGCTGGCTGGTGTCGGAATACCCCTGCGCCCGCGACTGGCCGCAATGGGAGATGCATCCGCAAGCCGACGAGATCGTGCGCCTGATGGCCGGCGCGGCCGACCTGCATCTGGACGGCCCTGCCGGCATACAGGTCGTCCGGCTGCGGGCGGGCGACGCCTGCGTGGTGCCGCGCGGCGCCTGGCATACGCTCAAGGTGGTGGAGTCCTGTCGCATCCTGCACATCACCATGGGCGCGGGCACGCAACACCGGCCGGTCTGACGAAGCGCAGGCGGCGTGACGACGCCTGCGCGCGGTTCAGCCGGCGGCTGCGGCGGCGCGGATGCGCGGCAGCTCGCGGTCGTCGATGGGCCAGTGCAGCGCCGCCGACAGCACGCCCAGCGCCATCGCGCCGATCCAGATCAGGTCGTACGAATGGGTCGCCTCGTACACCACGCCGCCCAGCCAGACGCCAAGGAACGAACCCACCTGGTGGCCGAAGAAGACGAAGCCGAACAGCGTGGTGATGTAGCGCACGCCGAACACCTGCGAGATCAGGCCGTTGGTCAGCGGCACCGTGCCCAGCCAGACGAAGCCCATGACCGCGGCGAACACGTACACCGACGCGGGCGACAGCGGCAGCAGGAAAAACAGCGCCATCGCGGCGGTGCGCAGCAGGTAGATGCCGGCCAGCAGGTATTTGCGGCGATGGTGCGCGCCCAGGATGCCGCAGACGTAGGTGCCGGCGACATTGGCGAGCGCGATGATGGCCAGCGCCGCGACCGCGTCCGCCGCCCGCAGGCCCTTGTCCATCAGGTAGGCCGGCAGGTGCGTGCCGATGAAGGCCAGCTGGAAGCCACAGGCCAGGAAACCCAGGTTCAGCAGCCAGAAGCCGGGCTGCGCGAAGGCCTCGCGGATCGCCGCGCCCAATGGCTGCTCGGGCGCCGCCGCGGCGCCAGCAGCCCGCCGCGACGTCTCTTTCAATGGCCAGGCCAGCGGCATCACCACCGCCAGCACCGCCGCGAAGATCATCAGCGCGCCGACCCAGCCCGTGCCGCCGATCAGCCACTGCGCCGCCGGCACCATGGTGAACTGCCCCAGCCCGCCGACGGCGCCGGCCACGCCCAGCGCCCAGCCGCGCCGCTCGGGCGGCACCAGGCGGCTGAGCGCGCCGTAGATGACGGCGAACGCCGTGCCGGATAGCGCAATGCCGATGCAGATGCCGGCGGTCCACATGAAGGCCGCGGGCGTGGCGGCATGCGCCATGCCCGCCAGGCCCAAGGCGTAGAACACCAGTCCGCCCAGGATGACCTTGGCCGAGCCGAAGCGGTCGGCGATCATGCCGGTGAACGGCTGCACCACGCCCCAGGTCAGGTTCTGCACCGCCAGCGCCATGGCGAAGGTTTCACGCGACCAGCCCCGGTCCATGGTGACCGGCAGCAGGAACAGGCCCTGCACGTGGCGCACGCCCAGCGCCAGGCCCATGACGATGCCGCCCGCCAGCACCATGAGCCACAGGTTGCGGGGCGCGGCGGCGGGACCGGGCGAAGAAGCGACGGACGATGCGGCGACGGACATGGCGAACCTCGGGCGTGGGACGTCGATCCCGTGCGGATGGATGGATGATGCTATTACAGGGGCGCTTCGGCCCCGCTTCAACTGATTATTTTTCGCCGGCTGCATGCGCGCCGGGAATGCCAGCCGGCAGCCACAACGAGAACACCGAGCCCTTGCCCGTCACCGAGCGCAGCGCGATGTCGCCCTGCAGCAGATCCGCCAGGCGGCGCACGATGGCCAGCCCCAGGCCCAGCCCCTCGTTCCCCTGCGACGCGGCCGGCGCGCCGGCGCCGCGCGTGAACTCGGTGAAGACGGTTTCCTGCAGGTCGGGCGCGATGCCCGCGCCGGTGTCCCAGACCTGGATCAGCACGCCGCCCCGCCGCCGGCGCGCCGACAGCAGCACCCAGCCGGCCGGCGTGTACGACAGGGCATTGCCCAGCAGGTTGTCGAGGATGCGGCGCAGCAATGCCGGATCGGTCTGCAGCGCCAGCGAGGTCGGCGCCACCACCAGGCGCAGGCCGCGCGCCCGCGCCTGCGGTTCGTAGTCCAGCCGGATGTCGTCGAACAGGGCGTCGAGCGCGACGGCGCGGCGCTCGGTGCGCACCAGGTGCGCGTCCAGGCGCGACACGTCCAGCAGGCCGTCCAGCAGGCGGTTCAGCCCGTCGAGCACGCCCTGCTGGCGCCGCGCCACATGCAACGCGTCCTGTGGCGTGACGCTGCCCTGCTCGGCGCGGCTGGCCAGGATGTCGGTGAACATGCCGAGCGCGTGCACCGGCTGGCGCAGGTCGTGCCCGGCGGCGGCCAGGAAGCGGGTCTTGGCGCGGTCGGCCGCGGCCACGCGGTCGCGCTCGTGTTCCAGGCTGCGGATCAGGGCGCTGTTCTCGAAGCGCAGCGCCACCGTGGTCCTGAGGCTGCGATAGGTGACCGCGCTGAAGTACAGGTTCACCGCCAGCAGGCAGACGCCGAAGGCCGCGTACACCAGGTGCAGCCCGTCGGCCGCCGCCAGGCAGGCGGCGATGAACGGCGCCACCATGCCCAGCGCCGAGCCGACGTAGGCGGGCGGATAGGCCGACAGCGACGGCACCGCGCCGCTGCACATGCCGGCCAGCATCACGCAGCCGAACGCCAGCAACAGGTCCTGCCCCGACATCACCGCCAGCAACCCGGCCAGCCCCCACAACAGGCCCGAGGTCCATGACAGCAGGCAGAAGCCGCGCACCCAGGGCCGCACCGGCCCGGCCGCGCGCCGCAGGAACCGGCGGCAGACGAGCACGCGCGCCAGCGTCAGCAGATAGACGGCGCCGATCCACGCCGCCAGCACCCCGGCGGGCGCGGCCTCGCGCATGACGTAGAGCACCGGCAGCGCGACGACGAAATTGGCGAACAGGACGCCATACGATTGCTTGTAGAGCAGCGTGGCCAGCTCGGTCGCGATGGCGTCGGCGACGGGGGCCGCGTGCGCGGCGGCGGTGCCCGGTGGCTGGGGCGGGGATAGCGCGGCAGGGGCGGTCATGCGCCTGGATCGGTCCCTATAATGGTGCATCATTCTGACACAAGCCGCGGCGCCCTCACCGCCCTCATGACCCCGACCTCCCCGCCTCCCCTGCTGCGCATCCTGCTGGCCGACGACCACGGCATCGTGCGCGAGGGCCTGAAAATGGTGCTGAGCCAGGCGGGCGCGATGATCGGCTCGATCGACGAAGCGGCCACCGGCGAGCAGGTGCTGGCGCTGCTGGCCGCGCATGGCGCCGACGTGCTGGTGCTGGACCTGGGCATGCCCGGCGTGGCGGGCTCGGGCTGGGTGCGCGCGCTGCGCGAACGCCATCCCGCCCTGCACATCATGGTGCTGACCGCCAATACCGACGCCCGCAGCCGCCAGGCCATCCTGGAGGCCGGCGCCGACGAATACCTGGCCAAGACCGGCAGCTCGCGCGAACTGATGGCCGCGATCCAGCGATTGCACGACGGCCAGGCCGGCCGCCCGGCGCAACCCCGGCCCACCCACGCGCCGGCGCCGGCCGAGACCCTGACGCGGCGCGAGCAGCAGGTGCTGGCGCTGGCCGCGCAGGGCGCCACCGCCGCGCAGATCGGCGCGGCCCTGCACATCAGCCCGCTGACCGCGCGCAAGCATCGCGAGAACCTGATGCGCAAGCTCGCGCTGCACAGCACCGCCGAACTGGTGGCCTACGCGGTGCGCCTGGGCCTGCCCAGCGCCTGATCCGCGCGGCGCTTGATCCGCGCGACGCCTGCCTGACCGCGGCCGCGCGGCGCTGGCCAAAATACGGCACGCGCCGTATTTGCTACCGAATCTTCCAAACGTAGACTGGTTTCGCAGCATCCGCTTTCTCTTTCCGACAGGGCCATGGGAGATCGCGGGGCTGCACCGCACTCCCCCACGCCACTTTCCGCGCGGACCCGCCCGGGCCGCGCAGGACACGTGCGCGCCCGCGCCAGGCGCCCGCCGCGGCGCTGCGGGCGTCCCCGTCCACGACCCGCAGCACCGCCACCATGCCCCCTGCCTCCTGTTCGTCCGCCGCCATTCCCTCCTCCCCGCTGGCCGACCCGGTCAGCCAGCTGGTGCGCGAAGAGTCCGAGCGCCTGCGACGCTTCGTGCTGCGCCAGGTGGGCAACAGCTCCGACGCCGACGAGATCACGCAGCAGGCCTTCGTCGAGATGTCGTCGAGCTTTGACCGCTTCCGGGGCGAGAGCAAGCCGTCGACCTGGCTGTTCGGCATCGCCCGCAACCTCATCCGCAATCACCTGTCGCGCGCGCCCGAACGGCGCTATGCGTTCGTGAGCGAGGACGCCCTGGTCGAGGAACATGACCGCCGTTCGGACCCGGCCGCGCGCACCGAACTGCTGCAGACGCTGCGCATCCTGGAGCGGTCGCTGGCCGCCATGCCGCCCGACCTGGGCGAGGTGCTGATGATGATCTGCGCCGACGGCCTGTCCTACGAAGAGGCCGCGGCGCAGCTGAATCTGCCGATCGGCACGGTGCGCAGCCGCCTGTCGCGGGCGCGGTCGCTGCTGCGTTCGCGCATGCGCCAACAGGGCGCCTGGCTCGACGATTGAGCCGCCCGCGGGCGCGTTGTTAACGGTTCGTTTTCTATCGTTACATTTGTCGTTTCTTTGCTTGCTACTGCTGGTTACAGTGCTGCCTTCGTTCCCCTTTGGCAGGCATCACCACCATGCGGCACGTCCGGCTACGCTCGATCCCCCTGATTGCACCTTCGTCCGCCGCCGCGCGGGTCGCGCCATGAGGCGCGCCCTCACACTGCGGCCGCTGGCGCTGGCTGTGGCGCTGGCCGGTCTTCATGCCGGCGCCCAGGCGGACGAGGCGTTCGCCGACTGGCAATACGATTGCGTCGGCCGCACCTACGCCATCACCCCGGACGTGTCGTGCAACCGCGACTACGCCGAAGGCCTGGCTGCGGTGCTGACCGGCAAGGCGAGCGACGCCGCCGGCACCTGGGGCTACATCGACAAGCAGGGCCAGATGGTCATCACGCCGGCCTACCAGGACGCCGAGTCGTTCCAGAACGGCCTGGCCGCCGTACAGCAGGACGGCCTGTGGGGCTACATCGATACGCGCGGCGCCTGGGTGATCAAGCCGCGCTTCGCGCGCGCCTCGGGCTTCAACGCCGCGGGCACCGCGCTAGTCGAGGACGATGAGCGCGACGTGCTCATCAATCGCCAGGGCCAGGTCGTCAAGACCTTCGAGCTGGGCACGCGGTCGTGGGGGTTCGAACCCGGCCAGAAGCTGGCGGCAATGGAAGTGCCGCAAGCGCCGCGCCTGTTCAATACCGCGACCGGCCGCGCCCTGACGCTGCCGACCGACGTAATGCGGCTGGAGCGGCCGGTGGCCGACACGCTGCCGGCGCAGCGCCGCAGCAACCGCTACGGCGGCCTCTGGGGCCTGCTGGATGCCAACGGCAAATGGGCCATCGCGCCCGACGTGCTGGGCTCGGACCAGCCGCCGCTGCGCGACGGCGACACGCTGGCCGTGCACCGCGAGCAGTCCTGGATGTTCGTGCGGCCGGACGGCACGCCGCTGACGGCGGGCCGCTATGAAAGCGTGGCCCAGCCCGGCGCGGGCCTGTGGCTGGTCAAGCCCCGCGACACGGCGCGGTACGTGCTGCTGGATGCCGACCTGCGGCCGATGCGCACCTTCACCAACCCCTACGTGGGCGTGGAGGAAAGCGGCGGCTGGAAGGTGCTGACGGACGTCGACGCGGTCGTGATGATCGCCCCCGGCGGCAATATCGTGGTGACGCCGGCCGCCTTCGGCCGTGTC
>NZ_CYTY01000012.1:6435-21941 GCF_001298995.1 Achromobacter sp. 2789STDY5608615 | reverse complement strand
CCCTCATCGAATCCGCGCCGACACCGACGACCGCCGACGCCGCCGGTCCGCCGGTCGATGCCGCGGCGGCCGATGCCGCGGCGGTCGATACCGCGACGGTCGATGCCGCGGGCCCGGCCGTCGATGCCGCGGCCGACAACGCGGCGCCGGTCGCCGCCGAAGCCGCGACGCAAGCCGCCGCCGATGCCGCCGCCAGCGACGCCGGGGAAGCCGCGGCCGATGCCGCCACCAGCGTCGCGGTGGCCGGCACCGACAGCGAAGCCACGCTGCGCCAGATCTACCGCGCCGACGGCACCGCGTTGCTCGACAGCGATACCGCCGAACGCCTGGGCCAATATCGCGTGCTGCCCTTCTCCCCCCGGCGCGCCAACGACAGCTCGCGCGAGGCCGCGCCCGGCGCCGACCAATTGCCGCTGGCCCTGCTGCGGCCGAACGACTACCAGCAGCCCACCGGCATCCTGACGCGCTCGGGCAAGATCGTCACCAATCCCGACTGGGACGACATGAGCACCTACGACGCCGCCGCGCCGCTGCTGGTGAAGACGCGCAAGCGCACCGTCGGCGCCATCGACGCCGAGGGCAACTGGATCCTGCCGCCCACCTACGCCGGCATCGGCGGCTTCAAGGGCGCCTACAGCTGGGCGCGCACGCCGGCCATGAGCCGCGACGAGGCCGTGCTGATCGACACCCGCGGCAATGCGCAGAAGCTGCCGGCCCACGTCGAAGTCAACGGCGAAAAGATCAATGGCGACCTGCTCTATTTCTACAAGCAGGACGACCGCCGCAACCGCCACTGGGGCCTGTGGAACATCCGCGGCGCCAGCATCGCCGTGGCGCCGACGCTCGACCGCATCGAGGACTTCCAGGACGACTGGGCCAAGGCGCAGGACCGCGACCGCTGGGGCATCATCGACCGCCATGGCAAGTGGGTCGTGCCGGCCGCCTACGCCGGCAGCTACGACCTGGACTACCTCGGCAACGGCTACCTGCTGGCGCGCGAGCCCAAAGGCAAGAATGACTCGGGCTACCGCGACGACTACCGCCTGATCCATCTGCCCAGCGGCAAGCGCAGCGTGGTGCTGCACGAGAAACCGCGGGACCTGAAACAGGGCCGCTACCTGGGACAGGGCAAGGACGGCGGCACGCTGCTGTTCGACGCCGACGGCGGCATGACCCGCCTGTTCGACGGCGTGCCCGAGCGCCAGGATCAGTTCGGCGACTGGATCTACGTGCAATACCGTTCGCGCAACGGCGCGATCGACGCGCGCGGCAACCTCAAGGTCTCCGCCAGCAGCGGCGAGTTCAATCCGTTCTTCGTCCAGCCCGAGGGCCTGGCGCGCGTCTACGACGGCCAGCGCTACCGCCTCATGGACGAAAACGGCAAGGCCCTGCTCGAAAAGCTCGGCGATGGCACGCCGCTGGCCTCCATGCAGCGGGTGATCTTCCGCGACAGCGACGCGGCGGAAAGCGTCATGACCGACCTGCAGGGCCGCGAAATCACCCGCTTCAAGGGCGAGTTCACTGTCGAGGAGCGCACCGCCAGCGAGGGCGTGGTGGCCTATCGCGGCAGCGGCGACCGCTACGGTTTCGTCAATGCCGCCGGCAAGCGCATCGTCGGCCCCTACTTCAACAAGCTCGGTCCGCTGCGCGACGGCCTGGCGCTGGCGCGGCGCGACCAGCGCAGCGGCAAGCTGCTCGGCTACATCGACCTGAGCGGGCGCTACGTGATCCCGCCCGAGTTCGGCTGGGCCGGCGACTTCAAGGAGGGCCGCGCGCTGGTGCGCCGCGATCGCCTGCTCGAATTCATCGACACCCGCGGCAAGACCACCGCCACCTTCGGCCTGCTGTGCGGCCAGATCATCGTGATGGACGCGCAGGAACGCGTGACCTGGCCGCGCGAGAAGCTGACCTGCCCCGACGCCGTCGGGACCGAAGGCGTGCCCGTCCCCGAATCCACCAAAGCAGAACAATCATGACCACGCGCGCGTTTCACGCCACCCGTATCGCCTGCGCCGTCGCCGCGCTCGGCCTGTCGCTGTCCGCCCACGCGCAATACCGCCAGAACGGCATTCCCTGCGTCGACGGCCTGATGGATCCGGCCGCGACCAGCCGCGACATCCGGGACTACCAGGGTCCCGCCGGTTGCATCGGGCCGCTGTCGGACAATCGCGCCGCCGTGCTGCTGCCGTCCTCGCTGGAGGAAATCGACCGCGTGCCGACCGACCAGTCGCTGCGCCGGCATGCCTGGGGTTTCATCGACGGCAACGGCAAGCTCGTGGTGCAGCCGCAGTTCGAACGCGTCGGCAACTTCCACCATGGCCTGGCCGCGGTGCGCTGGAAGGGCAAGTGGGGCTATATCGACGGCAAGGGCAGGATGGCGGTGCCGCCGCGCTATGACAGCGTCGGCGACTTCGTCGAGGCCGGGCTGGCGGTGGTGACGCTGGACGGCCAGCGCCAGCTGATCGACCGCGGCGGCAAGGCCGTGGGCGACGCGCTCGACGCCAGCGTCGACAACGTGATCCTGGGCGAGGGCCGGCCGGCGCAACTGTCCGTCACCTACCGCGAGGAATACCGCTCCCCCGACGGCGAGCGCCGCTACGCCAAGGATGGCCTGCGGGTGGTGTCGAGCTACGGCAAGGACCTGTTCATCGGCGTCGACGACCATGGCATGTACGGCCTGCTCGACGCCGACTGGAACTGGCGCATGGAACCGAAGTTCAGCGACATCACGCGGCAGAAGGACGACCCGCTGGCGCTCGGCATCGGCGACGATGAGGTGGTGCTGATCGACGAGCAGGGCGCGCTGATCGGCGAGGGCAAGCGCTATCAGCGCCTGGGCCGCGTCGGCAAGGCGTTCTGGAGCGCGCAACTGCCGACCACGGGCTACGCGCTGCTGGACGCGCGCGGCCAGCCCATCGCCACGCTCACCAACGAGGAAGCGAACGCCTCGGATATCTACGACAACACGCTGGTCTACCGCTCGGG
The DNA here is from genome assembly GCF_001298995.1 of Achromobacter sp. 2789STDY5608615. NCBI lineage: Bacteria > Pseudomonadati > Pseudomonadota > Betaproteobacteria > Burkholderiales > Alcaligenaceae > Achromobacter > Achromobacter sp. 2789STDY5608615. The sequence continues at coordinate 18,956 of NZ_CYTY01000012.1, read as the reverse complement.
CGACACGCTCAAGGCCTATGTGCCCGGACGCGCCGAGGCCCTGACGCTGGGCAGCCGCGACCTCAAGCCCGAGCAGAACGAAGGCGGCTATCTGCTGCTGCGCGACAAGGCCGGCAATGTCGCCGGCCTGCTGACGCCCAAGGGCGCCTGGCTGCAAGGCGACAACGCGCCGTCCTGGCTGGCGCAGGCCAGCCGGCTGGCGGTGCGCCAGGGCAAGCTGTGGGTTTCCAGCCAGGACGGCCAGCTGCTCAACGCCATCGATGCCGACGGCCGCGCGGTGCTGCAACCCGAGGCGGTCGAAGCGGCGCAAGGCTCGCAACTGCGCGACATGCCGCCGGACGTGCCCGACGGCCCGCTCGGCGTGCTGGGCCAGGGCTATTGCCACTGCACGGAAGGCGGCGCCGGCCTGCTGCTGGCCGACGGCAGCGTCGCCACCCGCAAGGACTGGAGCGAGATCGTGCCGCTGGACGGCCCGCGCGACAACGACACGGCGGAGGACGCCGCCGAGGCCGCGCCGCTGACCGCCGACCAGTTGCGCTTCGCCGCGCAGACCGACGAGGGCGTGCAGCTGCTCGACGGCCGCGGCCAGCCGATGGACCTGCCGCTGCAACAGCACATCGGCGCCTTCCGTCACGGCTACGCGCTGATCTACGCCAAGGGCGAGACGCGCCTCATCGACCGCGCCGGCAAGACCTATGCCCTGCCCGACTACTTCGAGGCCGAAGTGGTCGCGCCGGGACTGGTGCGCTACCTGAAGACCGCGGCCGAGGGCGACCCCTGGGGCCTGTACGACTTCATCGCCGGCAAGGAAGTGTCGGCCCCGGTCTTCCAGTACATCGGCGCGTTCCACGACGGCCGCGCCATTGCCGCGCTCGGCAAGGACAAGGTGGGCCTGATCGATGCGCAGGGCAAGTGGATCGTGCCACCGCGCCACAACGACGCCCGCCGCGTCAACGACAAGCTGTGGCTGATGTACCAGGCGGGCTCGAAGGAAGAGGACTACCGCCGCCCGGCCGCGCTGTTCAATCGCGAGGGACGCGTCCTGACCAGCTTCCAGCCGGCGCTGGATGTGTCGCGCGACGGCAGCGGCGCCTATCTGGCCTACAGCCAGAAGAACCGCTGGATCATCGCGCCCGACGCCTCCGACGCGCTCGACCTGCAGGACGCGAACTACACGCCGATGGGCGCCTGGCTCGCCATCCGCCGCGCCGACCGCCACGGCTATGTGGATGGCCAGGGCCGCTGGCAGATCGCGCCGGGCGCGGTGCCCGGCACGCGGTTCCAGGGCAAGCCGGCACGCGCGCTGGTGAGCGGCGAAGACGGCGCCCGCCTGATCGACGAACACGGCAAGACCGTGGCCAGCCTGCCGGCCGGCGACTGGTACTGGCCGACGGGATCGGCCTGGCTGCTGCGCGCGGACGCCGACGCCGCCGGCAACCCGGTCACTGTCTACACCGACACCACGGGCAAGACACGCCTGACCCTGCCGGGCACCGCGACCTCGTTCTCCGAAGGCGAGGCGGCCGTAGTGCTGCCCAACGGCAACATGCGCGCGGTCAACGAAAAGGGCGTGGAGAGCGGACCGACGTTCAGCTACATCGGCCCGCGCCGCGACGGCCTGGCGGCGGTCCTGGTCGGCGACCGCTACGGCTACGCCGACGGCCAGGGCCGGCTGGCGATCACGCCGGTCTACCTGTGGGCCTCGGCGTTTGCCAACCAGCGCGCCGTGGTGTCGACGCGGGATCTCTCGATGATCGTGGACGAGCGCGGCACGATGGTGGCGCGCGTCACCATGGAATGCGGCATCCGCACGCTCCACGGCAGCTATAACCAGCGGCTGTGGCCGCTGTCGATGCCGCAGCGCTGCCGCCAGTGAGGCCGCGCGCGCCGGAACGAGCCGGCGCGCGCCCCGGCCCTGCTACTGCGCGTCCAGCGCCAGGTAGCGGCGGGTCTGCACGATCTCTTCGCGCTCCTTGAAGCTGGTCAGGCGGTCGGCCAGCGCGCTGCTGTCGCCGGTCTCGCGGATCGCCGCCAGCGTGGCCTGCATGGCGTGGATGGCGGCGCGTTGCAGGTCCGACGGAATGATCGCCAGGCGATAGCCCATCGCGGCCAGGTCGGGCAGCGGCACCAGCGGCGTCTTGCCGCCATAGAACATGTTGATCAGCTTCAGGCCGGGCAGCCGGTCGGCGATGGCGCGGATCTGCTCCAGCGTTTCCGGCGCCTCGACGAACACCATGTCGGCGCCGGCCTTCACATAGCGCTCGGCGCGCGCGATGGCGGCATCGAAGCCTTCCACCGCGATTGCGTCGGTGCGCGCGATCACCAGCGTGTCGGCATCGGCCAGCGTCTGGCGCGCGATGTGGACCTTGCGGCACATTTCCTCGGCGTCCACCAGGCTCTTGTCGTCCAGGTGGCCGCAACGCTTGGGAAACGACTGGTCCTCGATATGGAAGGCCGCGACGCCGGCGCGCTCCATGATGCGCACCGTGCGCTCGACGTTGGCCGAACCGCCGAAGCCGGTGTCGGCGTCGGCCACCACCGGCAGGCCGCTGGCGTCGACGATCTTCTCGACCCGGTCCATGACCTCGGTGAAGCTCAGCAGGCCGATGTCGGGATAGCCCGCGGCGCGCGCGATGGCGCCGCCGCTGGCGTAGACGGCGTTGAAGCCGGCCGCCGCCACCAGGCGGGCCGACATGCCATCGTAGGCGCCGGGCGCCACCACGATGTCCTGGGCCAGATGGCGGCGCAGCAGCGCGCCGGGGGTGGGAGTCGAAGCCATGCGCATTCCTTTGGAAACGAAGAGGGGATGTGCGCATCATCGTTCCGCCACACTAGAATGTCCAATATATGGAAAATTGATAATCGGTACTTTCTGGATACCAATATGGAACTGCGCCACCTGCGCTATTTCGTGGCCACCGCCGAGGCCCAGCACTTCACCCGCGCGGCCGAGCAGCTGGGCATGGCGCAGCCGCCGCTGTCGCAGCAGATCCGCCAGCTGGAAGAGGAAGTCGGCACGCCGCTGTTCGACCGCCGCGGCCGCGGGGTCAGCCTGAACGACGCCGGCCGCGCCTTCCTGGCCTGCGCGCAGGACATCCTGCAACGCGCGCAGGACGCGGTGCGGACGGCGCGGCGCGCCGCGCGCGGCGAGGTCGGCGAACTGTCGCTGGGCTTCACCGAATCGGCGTCGTTCCATCCGGTCGTGACCGAATTGATCCGGCTCTACCGGCAGCAATACCCCGATGTGGAAATGACGCTGTCGCAGGACGACAGCGAAACGCTGGTGGCGCGCCTGCGCGAAGGGCTGATCGACGCGGCCTTCGTGCGGCCGCCGTTCGCGATGGATGGCGGCCTGCGCTTCACGCAGCTGACGGAAGAACCGCTGGTGGTGGCGCTGCCGCTGGGCCACGCGCTGGCGCGGCGCAAGCGGCTGGCGCCGGCCGACCTGACGCAGGAACGCTTCATCCAGTATTCGCGCAAGTCCGGCTATGGCCTGAGTGCCGACATCATGGCGGCGTGCCGCCAGCATGGGCTGAACCCGCTGCCGGGCCAGCGCGCGCCGCAGTTGTCATCGGCGGTGAACCTGGTGGCGGCGGGCATGGGCGTGGCGATCGTGCCGGCGTCGCTGCGCCACCTGCGTCCGGACGGCGTGGTCTACCGCCCCTTCGCGCTGGACTGGCCGCGCGCGGTGCTGGGCCTGGTGGTGCGCGACGATGCGCCCGGTGGACGCGTGGCCAACCTGCTGGCGCTGGCGCAGGGGTAGTCGCGCGCTCGCGGCCCGAACCCGCGGCCTGATTCCCGCAGCGTCAATCGTCGTGCGATTCGTGCACGGCGATGGCGCCGCGCTTCCAGTAGCTGGCGGCGCGGATGCGGCTCTTGTCGACGCCGTGCTGCGCCACCATGATTTCACGCACCGCCTTGGCCACGGCCGACTCGGCCGCGATCCAGGTATAGCCCTCGCCCGCCGGCAACGCCAGCTCGCGCGCGGCCTCCAGGAGCAGCGTGCTGTAGCCGGCGGCGGTGCCGTCGCGATGCAGCCAGCGCACCGCGGCCTGTGCCCGGGTCGGCAGGGCAATCTCGTTGGCGGCAGACGGCACCTCGATCAGCACCAGCGCCTGCGCGGTCGCGGGCAACTCCTCCAGGCGGCGGGCGATGGCGGGCAGCGCGGTCTCGTCGCCGATCAGCACGTGCCAATCGAAGCCCTTGGGCACCACGAACGAGCCGCGCGGGCCGCCGATGCCCAGGCGCTGGCCGGCCTCGGCCTGCTCGGCCCAGGTCGAGGCGGGGCCATCTCCGTGCAGCACGAAGTCGATATCCAGTTCCTCGCGCGCGGCGTCATAGCGGCGCGGGGTGTAGTCGCGCGCCGCGGGGCGCGGCGCGCCGTCGGGGAACTTGATGCCGTCGGGGCCGACCTCGGGCAACAGCAGGGGTTGCGACGGATCGGCGGGGAAAAACAGTTTCACGTGGTCGTCGAAGGACGCGGACACGAAGTCGCGCAGGTCGTCGCCGGTGAAGGTGACGCGGGCCAGCAGGCCGGCGATGCGCTCGACGCGCGCCACGGTCAGGATGCGCATCTTCAGGGGATGGCGCACGCGTTCGACAGTCAGGTCGCTACGGGTCATGGGGTCTCCAATGGGATAGGCGGAATCAGTCACAGCTCTTGCCGGTGATTTCCGCGGTCGCGCGGCGCAGGATGGCGGCGATGCGACGTTGTTCGGCGGGCGACGCCTCGGTGCGCTGCAGCAGCGCGTGGCGGATCTCCTGGCGGGCGTGCACGAACTCATCGATCCAGCCGCTGGCGTCTTCCTCGTCGGTAGCGGGACGCGGCTCGCCGCTCCAGGCCTGGCGCATCCAGTCCATCTTGCGGGCCACGTGCTTGAGCTTGTTGAACATCACCGACAGGCGCTCGCGGTTGGCTTCCAGGTGTTCGCGGCCCGGGTCCGCCAGGTGGTAGCGCTTCTTGCTGCCTTCCTGCTCGACGGTGGCGTAGCCCAGTTCTTCCAGATAGGTCAGCGCCGGATACACCATGCCCGGGCTGGGCGTGTAGAAGCCGTTGGACATCGCGCCCAGCGCCTTGATCAGCTCGTAGCCGTGGCTGGGGTTCTGTTCCAGCAGGCCGAGCAGCATCAGTTGCAGGTCGTCGGCCGAGACTTTGCGGCCGCGCGCCCAATGACGGCCATCGCCTCCGAAGCTGTCGTCGGCATCGCCGCCCCGGCCGTGGCCGCCCCACGGGCCGCCAAACCAGCCGCGCCCGCCGCCGGCATGACGGCCATGACGGCCGCGGCCGCCTTCGTGGCGACCATCCGCGCCGTGGCCGGCGTGGCCATGACGTTCGTAGGGGTCGTGATGATCGAGGGATTCGTGGCGACCGCGATGATCGTGGAATTCGGGATGGCCGTGATGGCCGTGGTGATGATCGTGGTGGCCGTGGTGGTCGTGATGGCCACGGTGGCCGTGGTGGCGCTCGCGCGATTCATGGCGCGAGCCGCGGGCAAAGGCGGTCAGGAAGTGGAAATGGCGCATGGGGGCCTCGCTGGGAGTCTGACGTGTTACTTAAAACATATCTTAAGATATATGTCTTACGATACACAGACACGATCCCGGCCGTCAAGCGCCTTTTGCGTGACGCCGCTACCGGGGCGTCTTGTCGAGCACGCCAGCGGCGATGCCGGCCACGATCAATGCCATCCCCAGCAACAGCGGCGCGCTCAGGGGCTCATGCAGCACCACCGCCGAACACAGCAGGCCGACCACCGGCACGCCCAGCAGGCCGATCGACGTGACGCCCGCGGGCAGGGACCGGTTCACGTTCACCGCCGCCCAATACGCCACGGCGATGCCGAACACGCCGCCATAACCCAGCAGCCAGCCCAGGTCCGGGCTCCACGTCACGCGCGGCGCGCCCTCGGCCGCCCAGGCGACCGCGGCCAGCACGCCGGAGGCCAGCAGCGCCTGCCAGAACGCCAGCTCGAACGGCGGCGTGACCCAGCGGTGGGCGCGCACATAGACGATGTTGGCGGCCCAGCACAGCGCCGCCAGCAGCACCAGGCCGTTGCCGAACACGGCCTCGCGATTGCGCCAGTCGAACGCCAGCGGATTGAAGATGACGACCAGCCCCAGCAGGCCGAGCGCCAGCCCGAGTTGCCGGCCGCCCCCGATCGGCTCGCCCAGGAACACGCGCGCGGCCGGAATGACCCACAGCGGCGTGGTGTAGGCCAGCACCACCGAGCGGCCGGCCGGCACGTATTGCAGGCCAAGACTGACCAGGGCGGCGAACGCGCCCATGTGCAGCAGGCCCACGCTCAGGATCACGGGAATGTCGGCCTTGACCGGCCACGCCACCCGCCGCAGCGCCAGGCCCAGCGCCAGCAGCGCGGCGGCGCCGGCGACGCTGCGCGCGGCCACCGCCCAGATCGGGGTCATGTATTGCAGCAGCAGCTTGCTGACGACCCAGGTGAAGCCCCAGGCCAGCACCACCACGACGAGCAGCGACAGGGCCTGGCGGCGGGGCAGGATTTGAGTGGACATGGCGCGAGCGGAAGTGGCGAATCGCCCCGACTATAGAAGCGCGCCGCGCCCCCGCCGTAGCGCCACGCGGCGCCTAATCTCTGGAGCCACGCGCGGCCGCGCGCGGCTTGCGCGCCAGCCAGCGCGCGACAGCCGCGGCCTGTGGTTCGTCCGGCGCGGGCGCGTACACCACCAGGCGCAGGTGGCGGCTTTCATCGACCGACAAGGTGGAATGCTCGAACGCCACCTCGCCCAGCGCCGGCAGGCGCAGGCTGCGCACGCCCATGCAGGCTTCGTGCACGTCGTGCTCGCGCCACCAGGCCTTGAACTCGGGCGCGACGCGTTCCAGTTCGTCGACCAGTTCGGTGATGTCCGGCGCGCCCGAGGCCGAGGCGAAATCGCGCCGGAAGGTGGACAGCATCGCCGGCGCCTGCGCCGGCCAGTCGACGAACAGCTCGCGCATCGCCGGATCCACGAACAGCATCCACAGCAGGTTGCGCCGCCCCGCCGGCTGCGCGCCAAAGCCGAACACGCGCTCGGCGGCGGCGTTCCACACCACCACGTCCCAGCGCAGGTTGAGGATGTAGGCGGGACGCGCGGGCAGGTCGTCCATCAGGCGTCGCACCTGCGGCGGCACGGTGCACCAGGTGCGACCCGGCTCGGCTGGCGGACGCTGGTGCGCCAGCAGGTACAGGTGGCGCCGTTCCGCCGCGTCCAGTCGCAGCACGCGCGCCAGGTTTTCCAGGAAGGTGGCCGACACGCTGATGTTGCGGCCCTGCTCGAACCAGGTGTACCAGGCCAGGCCGACGCCGGCCAGCGCCGCCACTTCCTCGCGCCGCAGGCCGGGGGTACGACGACGGCCGCCGGCGGGCAGGCCCAGCGCGGCCGGACTCAGGCGCTCGCGGCGCAGCCGCAGGAATTCGGCGAGGTCGGCGCGGGTGCGGTCCAGCCGCTGCGCGCCCGTGCCGAGCGCGCCGGCTCGCGGCGCGGGCGCGGCGGCCGGCGCCGCGTCATGCGAAGGGGAACGGGGCATAGGCTATTGCCTTCAGTAATAGCATAAACAGCTAAATTGTATGAGGCTCGAACAGCCCACAGAATAGCGCCGATCCCCACTCCCGCGGCCTGTCCATGTCCTCCGCCACCCTGCCCTCGCCCTGCCCCGATGCCGCCACCCAGCCCGCCACGCCCGGCCCGCTCGGCCTGGCCGTGCTGCTGTCCGGCGGCTTCATCACGATCTTCGACCTGTTCGTGGTCAACGTCGCCATCCCCAGCATGCAGACGACGCTGGCGGCCAGCTTCGCGCAGATCAATTTCATCATCGTCGCCTACGAGCTGGCCTATGGCGTGCTGCTGATCGCGGGCAGCCGGCTGGGCGACCGTCATGGCCGCCGGCGCCTGTTCATGCTGGGCATGGCCGGCTTCGCGCTGGCCTCGGCGCTGTGCGGCCTGGCGCCCGACGCCAACACGCTGATCGGCGCGCGCGTGCTGCAGGGCGTGGCCGCGGCCATGCTGTTCCCGCAGGTCTACGCGCTGATCCGCGTCAGCTACGACGGCCATGCGCGGCGCCGGGCCTTCGGCCTGCTCGGCATGACGCTGGGACTGGCGGCCATCGCCGGCCAGGTGCTGGGCGGCTGGATCGTGCATGCCGATCTGTTCGGGCTGGCATGGCGCACGATCTTCCTGGTGAACGTGCCGGTCGGCCTGCTGGCCTGGCGGTTGGCGCGCCACATTCCGGAATCGCGCGACGCCGCGGGCGCGCCGATGGATTGGGGCGGCTCGGCGCTGGTCGGCGCGGGACTGGGCCTATTGCTGCTGGCGCTGGTCGAAGGCCCGGCGCGCCATTGGCCGACGTGGACGCTGGCCCGCGGCGCGGCGTCGGTCGCGTTGCTGGCGCTGTTTGTATGGATGCAGCGCCGCGCCGGCGCCGCCGGCCGCGCGCCGCTGGTCGACATGACGCTACTGGCGCAGCCGCGCTTCGCCGCGGGCTGCCTGCTGGTGACGCTGGTGTTCTCCACCGCCAGCGCCATGTTCCTCTGCTATGCCCTGCTGTTGCAGATCGGGCTGGGCGTGGATGCGCTGACGGCGGGCACGGTGTTCGCGCCGGCCAGCGTCGGCTTCGTGGCCGGCTCGATGGCGGCGCCGCGGCTGGTGGCGCGCTTCGGCACGCACGCGGTCACCGTGGCCGCGCTGCTGTATGGCGGCGCCACGGCCACGCTGATGTGGCAGGTGGGCGCGGCCGGCGCCGCGCTCGCGCCCTGGTCGCTGGTGCCCGCGCTGGTCTGGCTGGGCGCGGCGCAAGGCGCCGTCAACACGCCGCTAGTGAACCTGGCATTGGGACTGGTGGAAGACCGCCAGGCCGGCATGGCGGCGGGCGTGGTCGCCACCTTGCAGCAGGTCGGCGCGGCGCTGGGCGTGTCGGCCGCCGGCATGCTGTTCAGCGGCACGCTCGATGCGCTGGCGGACGCGGCCGTCGGCGACCGCTACGCGCAGGCCTTCGCCAGCGCGATGCGCTTCAACCTCGCGGCCATCGGCGCGTCAGTGCTGTTGCTGGGGTGGCTGGGACGGCGCCGTTGACGGCGCCATCCCGAGGACGCGGCGCTATGGCGCCAACGGCACGCCCGGCTGGCTGGCCGAACGGGTGCCCGGCAGCGGATGGCAGGACTGCGGATGATAGGTGTGCACCAGCGACAGCTTGACGCGGTCGCTGCGGTTGCCCTGCGCCGCGTGCAGTGTGCGGCAATGGAAGAACACCAGGTCGCCGGCGCGCAGCTCGGGACAGACGGCGCGCCCGATCCATTCGGCATTTTCGGGCGCGTCGTCGCGGAAGAATTTCTTCTCGTCGAACTGCGCCGGCTGGAACGCGGCCGCGTGCGAACCGGGGATGAACGACAGGCCGCCGTTGTCCCGGTTCTCGTCGCCGAGCGCCAGCCAACAGGACACCAGGTCGGTGTCGGAGAACGACCAGTAGCGGATGTCCTGGTGCCAGCCGGTCAGGCTGCCGTAGGCCGGATGCTTGGTCATCACGCAGTTGTGGTGCACGGTGGACAGCACCGGCGTCTCGCCGAAATAGCGCGCCAGCGACTGGCCGATGCGCGGGTCGGTGGCCCATTGCGCGAACAGCGGATCGCGGCCGTAGGCGCCGAGCAGGCGCCGCACCGTCAAGCCGCCTGCGGCGTCGCGCGACTCGGGGGCGCCGGGATAGCGCAGATCCGCCTCGTATTCGATGGGCGCCACGTGCTCGTGCAAATGGCGCTCGGCCAGCGCGCGCAGCGCCGCCACCTCGGCCGGGTCCGCGAACTGGCGCGCGACCACGAAACCCTGCTCGCGCAGGACCGCTAACTCATCTTCTTGCAATGACCCGGACATGATGAACCTGCCAAACCCTCAGACCCCGCGGCATGAGCTGCAAGCGTCTGCGCACACGGCAGGCGCGTGCCGGACGAGGCGCCGGCGAGCGCGGGAGAGCTAGATTACACCCAAACCCGCAGCCCCGGCCCGGCTAGGCCTGGCCGCCGGTCGGCGTATTGTCGGGCGGCGCGCCGGCCCTGAGCCGGGCGGTGTCGCGCTCGACTTCCTCGTGGTTGACCCATTCGCGCCACACGGCCACCAGCAGCGCCATCAGCACCGGGCCCACGAACAGCCCGACGATGCCCATGGTCTTCACGCCGCCCACCAGGCCGAAGAAGGTCGGCAGGAACGGCAGCTTGACCGGGCCGCCCACCAGGCGCGGGCGCAGCGTCTTGTCGACGATGAACAATTCGACGCTGCCCCACACCATCAGCGCGATGCCCGCCACCATGTGGCCGGAACCGACCAGATACAGCGACACCAGCGTGAACGACAGCGGCGCGCCGCCGGGGATCAGGGCCATGAAGCCGGTGACCACGCCCAGCAGCACCGGCGACGGCACGCCCGCGACCCAGTAGGCGATGCCCAGCACCACGCCCTCGCCCAATGCGATCAGGCCCATGCCGGTGACGGTGGAATTGATGGTGGCCGGCACCACGCGCGAAAAACGCTGCCAGCGCGCCGGCAGGATGCGTTCGCCCAGCACGTCCAGTTGCGCCACCATGCGCACGCCGTCCTTGTAGACGAAGAACAGCGTGATCAGCATGAACAGCACGGTCAGCAGCAGCTGGAACACATTGCCGGTGGCGGCCAGCACCATGCGGTAGATATTGCCCAGGTGTTCGCCGCTGACGGCTTCGACCAGCGCGCCCAGCGCATGCGGCTGGCCGATGTAGGCCTCCCAGTATTCGCCAAGCCGGTCGCCCACCACCGGCATCGAGGTGATCCAGTTCGGCACCGCGACGCCGTGGCGGTTGGCGGCGATGGCCCAGGCGAAGAAGGTGCTGGCTTCCTTGATGGCGTACGACAGCGCCAGCGACAGCGGCACGATCAGCACCACGATCACCACCAGCAGCGCCAGCGAGGCCGCCAGCGCGGTGCGGCCGCCGCAGCGCGCGACCAGCCGCTGGTACAGCGGCCAGCTGGCCAGACCGATGATCAGCGCGGCCAGCGCGGGCACCAGGAAGCCGCTGAGGAAATACACCCCCGCCAACAGGACGAGCAGCAAAAGCCAACGGGCGATCAGGTAAGCGGGAAGTACAGGCTGCATAGAGCGGATCGACAGTGAATGCGTTGAGGCTTTGACTGTCGGACTATACAGACGTTTCCAGAAATACGAGGGACGCAAGGCCTGTATTTACTACGGGGTTTCCCGGGTTTTCCAGGATTTTGCCGGCGAATTGCCGGCATGGCGGGCCAGGCGGCCCGCCATGCGCCCGCCTACAGGGCGTATTCCGCGGCTTCCTCGCGCGCGGTGCGGCGGCGCGGCATGGGCTCGTTGGCGGCGGCCACGCCGGCCACGGCCATCTGCTTGGCCTGGCTGACCTGGCGCTGCTGGAACACGCCGCAGCTGGCGGCGGCCGGGTCGGTCTCATCGCGGCCGCTGAGCAGCGGGCAGCTGGCGAACAGTTCCGCGACCCAGTCGGCGAAGGCGCGCACCTTGGGCGACAGCTGGCGGCTTTGCGGATACAGCACCGAGATCGGGGTGGCGCTGGGCTTCCACTGCGGCAGCACTTCGATCAGCTCGCCCGACTGCAGGTACGGCAGCGCCATGTAGCGCGGCGTCTGGATCAGGCCGAAGCCCTTCAGGCCGCAATCCAGGTAGGCGCCGGCCTCGTTCACCGCCACGGTGCCGCGCATGTCCACTTCCTGGTGCTTGCCGTCGATCTTGAAGTCCCAGGCGCAGTTGCGGCCGGTGCGGCTGGAGAAATAATGCACCGCGTGGTGGTTGCGCAGTTCCTCGATGGTCTGCGGCATGCCATGGCGCGCGACGTAGGTCGGCGAGGCGCAGGTCACGGTCTGCAGCGTGCCGATGCGGCGCGCCACCAGGCTGGAGTCTTCCAGGTCGCCGGCGCGGATGACGCAGTCGACGGCCTCCTGCACCATGTCCACCGGACGGTCGCCCAGGCCGAGCACCAGCTCGACGTCGGGGTACTTGTCGTGGAAATCACACAATGACGGAATCAGGATCAGCCGGCCGATACAGGTCGGCACGTCGATGCGCAGCCGCCCCTTCAGGCGCAGGGCCGCTTCCTGGAAGCAGGCCTCGGTTTCCTCGACATCGGCGAGAATGCGCACGCAATGCTGGTAGTAGCCGGCGCCGTCGGGCGTCAGGCCGATGCGGCGGGTGGTGCGGTTGAGCAGGCGCACGCCCAGCAGGCGTTCGAGGTTCTGGATGATGGTGGTGACGGTGGTGCGCGGAAGCGAGAGGCTGTCGGCCGCCCGGGTGAAGCTATTGGCGTCCACGACGCGCACAAACACCTGCATAGCCTGAAAACGGTCCATGGCGACGGTGTCCTTTAAGGGCAATTTGGTCGGGGTGTACGGAGCATAACCCGAAACGGTCCGGGATTAGACAAATCCACCGAACAGTGTTGCCGAGATAGCAGTGTTTATCCGCGCCCGCAAAACACTCAGAATGCAAACCATCTTGAAGTGCCCGTGCC
>NZ_CYTY01000012.1:0-6165 GCF_001298995.1 Achromobacter sp. 2789STDY5608615 | reverse complement strand
TCGCGGCCGGCGGTAGCTACGCCCTGTTTCGCGCCCCCGCGGGCGCCAATGCGGCCCAGGCGCAAGGCGCGCCCGCCGCGCCCCCTGTCGAAGTGGCGGAAGTGGTCAACAAGACCATCGTCGACTGGCAGCGTTATTCCGGCCGCCTGGAAGCCATCGACCGCGTGGACATCCGTCCGCTGGTCTCCGGCACCCTGACCGCCGTCCACTTCCAGGACGGCAGCATCGTCAAGAAGGGCGACGTGCTGTTCACCATCGACCCGCGCCCCTACGCGGCCGAAGTGGACCGCGCCGCCGCCGCCCTGACCGCCGCCAAGGCCCGCGCCTCGTACACGGCCACCAAATTGGCCCGCGGCCAGCGCCTGCTGACCGACAACGCCATCGCCCGCCGCGATTTCGAGGAAAAGCAGAACGCCGCGCGTGAAGCCGCGGCCAACCTGCAGGGCGCGCAGGCCGCGCTCGACTACGCCAAGCTCAACCTGGGCTACACCCGCATCGAAGCGCCGGTCGCCGGCCGCGTGTCGCGCGCGGAAGTCACGGTCGGCAACGTGGTCGCCGCCGGCGCCACCTCGGTGCCGCTGACCACGCTGGTGTCGGTCTCGAAGATGTACGCCTCGTTCGACGTCGACGAGCAGACCTTCCTGAAGTACGTGAACCCGGCCCGCAACGGCAAGGCCGGCTCGGTGCCGGTCGAGCTGGGCCTGGCCAACGAGGACGGCTACTCGCGAACCGGTTTCGTGCAATCGGTGGACAACCGCCTGGACGCCACGTCCGGCACCATCCGCGTGCGCGCCGAGTTCGACAACGCCGACGGCACCTTGCTGCCCGGCCTGTACGCCCGCATCCGCCTGGGCGGCAGCGAGCCGCGCAGCGCCGTGCTGATCGATGAAAAGGCCATCGGCACCGACCAGGACAAGCGCTACGTGCTGGTGCTGGACGACAAGAATCACGCCAACTACCGCCAGGTCAAGCTGGGCGCCAACCAGGAAGGCCTGCGGGTCGTGGACTCCGGCCTGGCCGCCGGCGAACGCATCGTGGTCAACGGCTTGCAGCGCGTGCGCCCCGGCGACGCCGTGAGCCCGACCGTGGTGCCCATGGTCACGGCGCAACGCAACCCGGTCAAGACCGCGGCCGCCAACTAAGCCGCCGGTGACCCGCAAAGCAGAACGAGAACGTTCATGAATATCTCGAAATTCTTCATTGACCGGCCGATCTTCGCCGGGGTGCTGTCCGTGCTGGTGCTGCTGGGAGGCCTGCTGGCCATGTTCCAGCTGCCCATCTCGGAATACCCGGAAGTGGTGCCGCCCTCGGTGGTGGTGCGCGCGCAGTATCCGGGCGCCAACCCCAAGGTCATCGCCGAAACCGTCGCCTCGCCGCTGGAGGAATCCATCAACGGCGTGGAAAACATGCTGTACATGCAGTCGCAGGCCAACAGCGACGGCAACCTGACGCTGACGGTCAACTTCAAGCTGGGCGTAGACCCGGACAAGGCGCAGCAGCTGGTGCAGAACCGCGTGTCGCAGGCGCTGCCGCGCCTGCCGCCGGACGTGCAGCGGCTGGGCGTCACGACCACCAAGAGCTCGCCCACCCTGACGCTGGTGGTGCACCTGATCTCGCCCAACGACCGCTACGACATCACCTACCTGCGCAACTACGCGATCCTGAACATCAAGGACCGCCTGGCGCGCATTACCGGCGTGGGTGAAGTGACGGTGTGGGGCGCGGGCAACTACTCGATGCGCGTGTGGCTCGACCCGCAGAAGGTCGCGCAGCGCGGCATGACGGCCAGCGAAGTGGTCGCGGCCATCCGCGAACAGAACGTGCAGGTCGCCGCCGGCGTGATCGGCGCGTCCCCGACCCAGGGCGACGTGCCGCTGCAGCTGAACGTGAATGCGCGCGGCCGCCTGCAGACCGAAGAGGAATTCCGCGACATCATCCTGAAGACCTCGCCCGACGGCGCCGTGACGCACCTGTCGGACGTGGCCCGCGTGGAACTGGATGCCCAGGAATACGGCCTGCGTTCGCTGCTGGACAACAAGCAGGCGGTGGGCATGGGCATCATGCAATCGCCGGGCGCCAACGCGCTGGACGTGTCGTCGCAAGTGCGCGCCGCCATGGTCGAGCTGGCCCAGGACTTCCCGCCGGGCGTGGAATACCGCATCGAATACGACCCGACCCAGTTCGTGCGTTCCAGTATCGAGGCCGTGGTGCACACGCTGCTGGAAGCCATCGCGCTGGTGGTGCTGGTGGTGATCCTGTTCCTGCAGACCTGGCGCGCGTCCATCATCCCGCTGCTGGCGGTGCCGGTGTCGATCGTCGGCACCTTCGGCCTGCTGCTGATGTTCGGCTATTCCATCAACGCGCTGTCGTTGTTCGGGATGGTGCTGGCCATCGGGATCGTGGTCGACGACGCGATCGTGGTGGTGGAAAACGTCGAACGCAACATCGCCGCGGGCCTGAGTCCGCGCGACGCGACCTATCGCGCCATGCGCGAGGTGAGCGGCCCCATCATCGCCATCGCCCTGACGCTGTGCGCGGTGTTCGTGCCGCTGGCGTTCATGACGGGCCTGACCGGCCAGTTCTACAAGCAGTTCGCCATGACCATCGCCATCTCGACGGTGATCTCGGCCTTCAATTCGCTGACGCTGTCGCCGGCCCTGTCGGCCCTGCTGCTCAAGAGCCACCACGACAAGCCGGACTGGCTGACCCGGGGCATGAACCGCGTGTTCGGCCGCTTCTTCAACTGGTTCAACAACATGTTCGGCCGCGCCTCGGAGAACTACGGCGTGGGCGTGTCCGGCGTGATCCGCCGCAAGGCCGGCGCCATGGGCGTCTACGCGGTGCTCGTGGCCGCCACCATCGGCGTGTCGTACCTGGTGCCCGGCGGCTTCGTGCCGGCGCAGGACAAGCAGTACCTGATCGGCTTCACCCAGCTGCCCAACGGCGCCTCGCTCGACCGCACGGAAGACGTGATCCGCCAGATGAGCGCCATCGCCCTGAAGGAACCCGGCGTGCAGAGCGCCATCGCCTTCCCGGGCCTGTCGATCAACGGCTTCACCAACAGCTCCAGCGCCGGCATCGTGTTCGTGACCCTCAAGCCGTTCGACGAACGCAAGGGCGCGGCGCTGTCGGGCAACGCCATCGCGGCCTCGCTGAACCAGAAGTTCGGCGCCATCCAGCAGGCGTTCATCGCCGTGTTCCCGCCCCCGCCGGTGCTCGGCCTGGGCACGCTGGGCGGCTTCAAGCTGCAACTGGAAGACCGCGCGGCGCTGGGCTATGCCGAGCTGGACAAGGCCAAGCAGGCGTTCCTGGCCAAGGCGCGCCAGACGCCCGAACTGGGCCCGGCGTTCTCGAGCTACGAGATCAACGTGCCGCAGCTGGACGTCGACCTGGACCGGGTCAAGGCCAAGCAACTGGGCGTGCCGGTGACGGAAGTGTTCGACACCATGCAGATCTACCTGGGTTCGATGTACGTCAACGACTTCAACCGGTTCGGTCGCGTGTTCCAGGTGCGGGCCCAGGCGGACGCGCCGTTCCGCGCCCACTCCGACGACATCCTGCAACTGAAGACCCGCAATGCCGCGGGTGACATGGTGCCGCTGTCGTCGCTGGTGACGGTCAAGCAGACCTTCGGTCCGGAAATGGTGGTGCGCTACAACGGCTACACCGCCGCCGACATCAACGGCGGCCCGGCCCCGGGCTACTCGACCAACCAGGCGCAGGCCGCGGCCGAGCGCGTGGCGGCGGGAACCCTGCCGCGCGGCGTGAAGTTCGAATGGACCGACCTGACGTACCAGCAGATCCTGGCGGGCAACGCCGGCCTGTGGGTGTTCCCGATCAGCGTGCTGCTGGTGTTCCTGGTGCTGGCCGCGCTGTACGAAAGCCTGACCCTGCCGCTGGCCGTGATCCTGATCGTGCCGATGAGCATCCTGGCGGCGCTGACCGGCGTCTACCTGACGGGCAACGACAACAACATCTTCACCCAGATCGGCTTGATGGTGCTGGTGGGGCTGTCGGCGAAGAACGCGATCCTGATCGTGGAATTCGCCCGCGAGCTGGAGATGAACGGCCGCTCGCCGCTGGAAGCCGCGATCGAGGCCAGCCGCCTGCGCCTGCGCCCGATCCTGATGACGTCGATCGCCTTCATCATGGGTGTGGTGCCGCTGGTGCTGTCGTCCGGCGCCGGTTCGGAAATGCGCCACGCCATGGGTGTCGCGGTGTTCTTCGGCATGCTCGGCGTGACGCTGTTCGGCCTGTTCCTGACGCCGGTGTTCTACGTCCTGCTGCGCTCGCTGGGCGGCAAGACGCTGCACTCGGCCGCGCCGCATGAAGCGCCGGTGTGCGTGCCGCACATCGATCCGAACGCGCCGCCCGCCACGCAGCACAACGCCTGATCCGGCCTGGAAAAAATAGCCAGCGCGTCCCGTCCCGAACGGCGGGGCGCGCGCCCAAGAGAATCGTCATGAAGACCAAAAGACTGATCCGCGGTTCCGCCCTGCTTGCCGTCCTGCTCGTGCTGGCCGGCTGCGCGGTGGGTCCGACCTACGAACGGCCCGCGGCCGCCACGTCGGCGGCCTACAAGGAAGCCGCCCTGCCCGCCTCGGAAGCCGGCACCTGGAAGACCGCCCAGCCCTCGGAAGAGCAGTTGCGCGGCGAATGGTGGAAGGTGTTCGGCGACGAAGGCCTGAACCAGTTGCAGGAAGAGGCCCACAAGGCCAACCAGAACCTGCAGGCCGCGGCCGCCCGCCTGACGCAGGCCCGCGCACTGCAGCGTGAGGCCCGCGCCGGCTTCTTCCCCAGCCTGGACGCCGCCTTCGGCCCCAGCCGCCAGCGTCCCTCGGCGGTGTCTCAAGGCCTGCCCGACGGCACGCCGACCAGCCCGTCGACCACCTGGCGCGCCCAGGGCTCGGTGTCGTACGAGGCCGACCTGTTCGGCCGCGTCGCCTCCACGGCCGACGCCGCCACCGCCGATGCGCAACAGAGCGAGGCGCTGTACCGCTCGGTGCTGCTGGCGCTGCAGGCCGATGTCGCCACCACCTATTTCCTGGTGCGCGAGCAGGACGCCGAAGCCGCGCTGTACCGCCAGACGGTGCAACTGCGCACCGAGACGCTGCAGCTGATCCAGCGCCGCTATGACGCGGGCGACATCAGCGAGCTGGACCTGGCGCGCGCCAAGGCCGAGCTGGCTTCGGCGCAGTCCGAAGCGCTGGGCATCGACCGCCGCCGCGCCGCCGGCGAACACGCGCTGGCCGTGCTGCTGGGCCGCGCGCCGTCGGAGTTCGCGATGCCGCCCAAGCCGATCGAGAAGGTAGCCCTGTCGATCCCGGCCGGCCTGCCGTCGACGCTGCTGGAACGCCGCCCCGACATCGCCGCGGCCGAACGCGCCATGGCCGCCGCCAACGCCCGCGTGGGCGCCGCCAAGTCGGCGTTCTTCCCGCGCCTGGACATCACCGGCGCGTTTGGCTACGAGTCGTCGGAGCTGGGCAACCTGTTCCAATGGTCGAGCCGCACGTTCCTGCTGGGCCCGCTGGTGGGCGCCGCGCTGTCTATGCCGATCTTCGACGGCGGCCGCCGCCAGGCCGGCCTGGACCGCGCCCGCGCGGTCTACGAGGAAGACGTGGCGGTGTACCGCCAGACGGTGCTGAATGCGTTCCGCGAGGTCGAGGACAACCTGGCCAATCTGCGCATCCTGTCCGACCAGACGCGCGCGCAGGACGCGGCGGTGGAAGCCTCGGCCCGCGCCGCCAAGCTGTCGCACACGCAATACCGCGAAGGCTCGATCAGCTATCTTGACGTGATCGAGGCGGACCGCAGCGTGCTGTTGCAGCAACGGGTCGCCGTGCAGTTGAGCGGTGAGCAGGCGCGGTCGGCGGTGGATCTGATTCGGGCGATCGGGGGCGGGTGGGGGAATCCTGTGCCTGGTGCTGAGGCTGTGGCTGCGAATCGATAGCTGGTCGATGCTGAACCTTTGCCGGGTTGCTTGCGGTGAGGGTTCAGCTTCGTAGGTCGCCCCTCGGGCAGGCGAAGCGGGGGGCGGGCGCCCACGATTGCGGTCCGGAGCGTTCGCTCCGGACTGCCCCTTCGTCATCCTTGTATGGTGTAGATGCGCCTTCCGCAGTGGGAGGGTGCTGGGGTAGGGACGTCGTCATCCATCAGCCGGTAGCA
>NZ_CYTY01000011.1:39754-179417 GCF_001298995.1 Achromobacter sp. 2789STDY5608615 | reverse complement strand
CCCCCCCCTGGGCATGGCGCGGCGCCGGCCAGGAAAACGCCGATGGGCGACTGGCGGTATGCTTGGCCCACGCGCAGATATCCCGGTGCGCGTTGCCCATTTTTCCAATCCACGCCGCCATGATCCGACACGCCCTCGCGCTCTCCCTGCTGCTCTCTCCCGCCCTGGCACTGGGCGCCTCCACGCCGGACTACATGGGCCAGTACGACCGCTGCCTGCGCGACGCGGGCGTCACCAACAACGGCACCGTGGGCGCCTGCGCGGAAGGCGTCTCGGCGGCCGCCAAGCGGGAAATCAACGCGCTCTACGCGCGGATCCAGGCGCGCCTGGCCAGCGATTTCCCGCAAGACGCGGCCAAGCTGGAACAGACCCAGAAGGCCTGGCTGGTCTATCGCAACGGCCAGTGCGACCTGGCCGGGGCGCATGTCGGCTCGCCCATGTACGAGTACTGCCCGATGCTGCTCAATATCAGCCGCGCCGCCGAACTGCGGGAACTGGCGGGCGACTGAACGGCACGACGCGCCGGCGCTTGCCGTGTCGCGGCGGGATTGGTAACTTTGCGGTGCTCGGCCTCGCGTTCCCCGTTTTTCGCACAGGACAGCGCCCGCCATGACCATCGTCGTATACGCCGCCAACGCCCGCACCCTTTGGGAAACCATCCAGGCGGACATCGCCCCCATCAACGCCCGCACCACCACCAGCGGCAACAGCTGGCGCAAGGACGACAGCGGCCGCGCCACCAAGATCTACCGCGCCACGCCCACCGGCCAGCATGACGAACGCGCCTACTTCGTCGGCACCGTGCGCACCGGCCAACTGATGCTGCTGGACCTGCTGCCCGGCAGCGAAGCGCTGACCTGGCCGCTGTTCGGCGCCCTGCATGGCCACCTGTCCGGCATGCTGCTGGCGACGTATCCCGACGCCATCCTGTCGCTGAACCTGTTTCCCAACAAACCCACCGACGCATAAGAAACCACGCTGTGCTGCTGTTATCCGTATGTGTACTGGCCGCCGCGTCGCTGGGCGTGCTGACGTGGCGCATCGTGCGCCGGCCCGCCGGCAAGACGCGCGGCGACATGGCCCGCTCGGCCGCCGCCGGCGCCGCCCTGTTCGCCGCGCTCGGGCCGCCGATAGGCACCCTGGTCTTCGCGCTGTTCATGGCCATCTCCACGATAAGCGTCGAGGCGCTGTTCACGTCGATCTTCCTGGTGCCCTGGTCATACCTGTACGGCGGCGTGCCCGCGCTGCTGTGCGGCCTGGTGGCGGGCGCCTGCCGCCCCGCCGCCGTGTCATGGCGCTCGTATTGCTGGCCAGGGTTGCTGGGCGGTCTCTACGCCTTCGTTTTCCTGCTGGGCTTTGCGGTGCGCGACTACACCCTGCCCGAGCTGAGCTTTCCGCTGTTCCTGGGCGGCCTGCCCGGACTGATAAGCGGCGCGGCCTGCGCGCGGGTGTTTTACGGCAAGCCGCAAGCCCCCGCCACCGCCGCCACCTGATCCATGCCTGCCCCACCCTGTTCTCCAATCACCCAATGGAAACACCCATGACGATCTCCCTGCCCCGCCTGTTCGCCGCCCTGGCCGCCAGCCTCTGCGCCGGCGCCGCCCTGGCCGCTCCCGCCACCTCCGTCGCCACCGCACAGGCCAAGCTGTCCGCCATGACGCCCGCCTCGAAAATCGAGTGCCACGCCGCCGGCAGCAACGGCGCGCAATGCAGCGCCGACGGCTACACCGTGATGTACCTGGACAACTGCGGCGAAGGCGCCGCGTTCGGCTCGATCGCCGCCGACGGCGGCGTTGATTTGAATGACCGCGTCGACGGCCAGGGCAAGGTTGTGGCCCACGTGATGGATCGCCAGTTCGTCTGCATTCCCGCCATGGTGCGCAAGGGCGAGGAACAGCGCCACTACGTGATCGCCGTGCCCACCGCCAGCGTGCCCGCGTGCCGCGGCAATGACCTGTGCAAGGACGCCGACCTGCCGGTGGAATGGAAACAGGCCAAGCGCGGCCAGGCCTGCGAACGCACCAAGGCGGGCGACTACCAGGGCGACTGCGCGGCCGGCTGGGTCGACGTCGGCCAGATCGACCAGTACGAAACGCTGGCCCCCGCCAAGCCGGCCCGCTGAACGCCATGACGCGCCGCCTCGTTCCGTATGTCCTGCCGCTGCTTGCGGCGCTGTCGGCTCCGGCCTGCGCGCTGGCCGCGAACGTCGTGGCGCAGCCCGATCCGCAAGCGCGCCAGCGGGTGGACCTGAGCGTGCGCATCGAAGGCGCGCCGGGCCCCTTCGAGCGCATCGACGGCCACGCCGACTACCGGGTCGAGAATCCGGACTGCGTGCCTCTGACCGCCGTCACCGGCGCCACGGTCGTTCCGGAGCAACGCGTGCCCGTCGCGTTCGAGCCCGCCGCCGATGGCGGCTATCGCGCCGAGATCCTGCTCGACCGCTTCCGCGACGAGGACTATTACGGCCAGGGGGTATGCCATTGGGCGCTGGTCGGCGTGGCCGCCGATCTGCGCCATGGGCAGGTCGACTTCAGTCCGGCGATCCACCTGGCCGACATCGCCGCCGGCCGCGACGTGGTGAAGCACTTTTCGAACAAGTCATACGCCAACGCCGGCAACGCGCGCATCGACATCGGCGCCGACAGCGCCAGCGCCTTCAACGATCCGCAGGCGACGTTCCGCATCCGGCTGCACGCCGCGGCGCGCTAGGCCGCGCCGGCCATCATGTCCCATCAATTGCCGGCGGCGCGGCGCAGTCTGTCCAATTCGGCGCGGTTCAGGCGCTTGGCCTCGTCCTCGGCGTAATCGCGCTCGCCCACTTCGTACTTGCCGTCATACAGGCAGCTGCTGCGGCTCACCCGGCATTCGAGGCTGACGCGCGACGAATCGGGACCGGATGACGACGCCGGCGCCGACCAGACATTCAGGGGGGAGGAGGAAGAACAGCCTGCTGCGAGCCCGGCAAGCAACAACATCAATGCGCCGCGGCCAAGTGATTGAATCGACAACAATTTACCCTCGCTCGACAAGAAAAGCCTGAGGCCTCTTTATAACAAGCGAGGGAAATACGGTACAGACGCTGCGGTACAGACGCTGCGGAACAGACACGTTAGTCCGGGGCCTATCCTGCCTCTGTCGGCCGCCGTGCCGCTCCGGCGGCATTCAACCCTTCCGCCCCATCAAGATTAATCAACCGATTGATCAACCACTTGATTAATAAGGACATTCCAAAGGGAGCAAAATGAAAAAACCCCGAGACACAAGCATGTCTCGGGGTCGTGGGACAGTGTCGGCGCGGCGCCAATCACCATCCGAATAGGGTTGGTGCGAAGGAGGGGACTCGAACCCCTACGCAATCCAATGTTCATGCGGCTTTGCGGCCTCATGTTGTCCGTAAGCTGTCATTCAGGCGGGAGGGCCATGAGCCCTTCCGCCTTTTTTCGTTTGGGATCTGAGCGCCGAACCTATACTGGACCTTCCCCCTGGTCAGGAGCGCATCATGTGCGGTCGCATCGTCCAGAAGTCAGGCCCCATGGACTACGTGGAGCGCCTATTCCCCAATCCCCGCCGGATCTTCTCCGACCCGGCCGGGCCGGACTACAACATCCCGCCTGGCAGGCAGCCGCTGGCAATGCACCAGCTTGCCGGCGAGTTCGAAGTCGAACGCCTGCCATGGGGATGGCGCCCCAACAATTCCAAGTACCTGATGTCGAATGCCCGCCTGGACAAGATCCTGGCCGGCGCGTGGCCGTGGAAGATGCTTCTCGGGCGCGGGCGGATCCTCGTGCCGGCGGATGGCTGGTATGAATGGAAGCCGCTAGGTGACGGCCCCAAGCCCCCCCCCAAGCAACCCTACTTCATACACGCGAAGGACAATGCCCCCCTGTTCTTCGCTGGCCTGAGCGACTGGAAGCCAGGCGCCGAGAAAGACGAGGCTCACGGCTTCGCTATCGTCACCAACGACACCGCGGGAGGCATGGTCGACATCCACGACCGTAGAGCGGTCGCGCTCCCTTCCGACCTGGCGCTGAAATGGATCGACCCCGACCTGCCCACCGCGCAGGCGGTCGCGCTGCTCTCGCAAGCGCTGCCCGAAACCGCCTTTACCTGGCACCCAGTACGTCAGGAAGTGGGCAATTCCAAGTACAAGTTGCCCGATGCAATCGACCCCATTTAAAGCGGAATATACTGGATATAAATACAGTGTTTTCCGCTATGCCGTTCAAAGACCCCTTATCCGCCGAGCAGCTGCGCGCCATCCGTGAACGCCAGCCATGGAATCCCGATGTGATCGCCCTTCTGTGGGAGGTCAAACGGCTGCGCTCGGCCCTACTGCGTCTGCATCAGGTGTCCGGCGACCTGAAGCGGCCGGCAAGCCTCATGGGTGAGATCTACGACGACCTGATGGCAAGTCTGGCCGCAGAACCCTGTGTTATCGAGCGCGACCAGATGACGGCGGAGCTACTGGAAGAGCCGCACACACTGCGCAAGGGGTTGGGGCCACGCTAGACAAGCACTTAGTCCCTTGCGGTCGATGCCACAGGTATGGGGAAAAGTTAATGCCCGCCCGGCGCACCCCGAGCTGCCAGCAACAATGACAACAACAGAGCAAATGTGACAAAATGCGTAATTCCGCCGGTCAACATCGCGGCATTTCGCCGACCGAAACTCGCCCATGCAGCGAGGCCCCCATAGAGCAAACGATGATTTGGAAGTTGCTGAACCGCCGTCAAGCTGCGCGTCTAACTCTGCCTCGCACCTTCACTCGAGACACAATGTACTCGTTGATTGATGCGATGCTAGACCAAGGCGAGGACTGCCGACACTCACATATCCTGCTCGACTTCAGCAAGCTTGAGCAGATCCAGGTGGGTGGAGTTGCCACTCTTAGCAATATGATCGAGGCATCTCGCAAGGCAGGGGTCAAAGTCAACTTCACAGGCGTGGCGGGTTGCAAAGCCGCACCGTTCCTGGAAGGCTCCGGCTTCGTTGCCCAGTATTGTGGAGGTGCGTCAGTAGGAACGAAACGGAATGCTCCGCACGCACCATTGCGTCTTGTGGAGTACAGTCGGAGCGCGAGCTACCTACTAAGCGAATTAGTCCCTTGGTTAGGGTCGGTCCTCAAGGTGGAGGATCGGGCGCTGGCTACCATCAAGGTGTGCTTCGAAGAAATCTTCAACAACATTGAAGATCACTCTTCAGTCAACGTAGGGTGTAGTTGCGCGTACTTTGATAGGGCAGCGAAGCAAATCACTATTTGCATCTCTGACATTGGCGTCGGAATCCCAAAAAATGTCCGGTCGAAGATGGAAATTGGGACAGACCAAGGCGCGATCGCCATGGCCTGCCAGCAAGGTTTCACGACGCAGACCACACCGCGCAACATGGGTGCGGGGCTGCACGTTTTGATCACCAACGTTGTGGCTCGTAACGGCGGCTCTGTCATCATTCATTCAGGTTCGGGGATATACTCTTGCGTAAGGGAACGAGTTGGCGTCGTCAAGAGAACGGGGCGAGCCGCCAGAGGCTTCTACCCAGGAACCTTGATCTATGTCACCTTGGACACGGCTCAATTCGTACCCGATGAAACTGAGGAGAAATTCGAATGGGAACTATCCGAGTTCTAGAGCACGTCGATCAGTGCTACAACAGTGCGGATGGTCAGGTCATACATGATGTCGTCCTACGCGCCCTGCGCAGTGACGAATCGGTGACCGTTTCCTTCTATGGAGTCGACTCGGTGCCGTCTTCCTTCGTCAATTCGGCGTTGATTGCGCTGCTCAAGGATCTTCCGTTCACCACAATCAAAGGGCGCTTGCGGTTCGTTGATACGAACGCACAGATCAACGACATGATCAGGTCGCGCTTTGCATTCGAGGTTGAAAAGAGAAATCGGCCCCTCGACACGACACATTAGTTTGGACCCCAAGGCCGCATCAAATGCGGCCTTTTTCTTCCCTCCGATTGTTACGCGCGCTATTGCCCCCTACCTGGCAGCCGCCGGCTGTCGCAAAGCCGGCGCCAAGACTCGTTCCCTCTCAACACTTGGCGCCGAACAGACGCCGGCGTCTGGTCTACCTGCGCAGCGGAGTCGAAATAGATCGGCCGTGCATGGTCGCAGTACTCAACGCCCACTCTGGCCGGGGCCGCGCACCCACCCAGACTTAAGCCGATCAGAAACAGCATCATCGTCCATACGGGCCACTTCGTCCTCCACATTGCGCACCTCCTGGCGGGCTTTCGCCGCCTGTTCGTTGATTCGGTCGTTACGCTCCTGGCGCTCGTCCGCGCGGCCGGCGCTGCGCCCACGCAGGTAGACCAGCACCACTGCGGCAACTGCCGCCGCCGAGGCGATGACGTAGCCCCAGGTCCGTTGCATGAATGCAGGCATGGTCAAGCCTCCAAGGCTGCCGTGGCCTGGGCATACAGCGCCGGCCAGGTCTGCGTATGCGGGCGTCCAGGCCGCCAGGTGCGCAGGTACAGCGCCCACGCCGCGTCCGCGTCGCCGACCGGCGGCAGCGCCTTCGGATCGGTCCAGAGCAGCAGCCGCGCCACGCCGGCGGCCAGCACGTCGTCATACTCCAGCGCGCCGTAGATCGCATCCGGGTCGCCGGCCACACTGCGCGCCTTGCACAACGCCGCCAGGTGGTCCTTGCTCGCCGCGTGCAGGAACACGCCCCAGACGCCGCCGCGGCTCGCCCGCGTACCCTTCTCGAACTGCCAGAAGCCGCGGGCCGGTCCACCGATCTGGCGCCGGTGCACGAAGCGGCTTTCCTGCAGGCCGATGGCCAGCAGCATCACCCGCGCCTCGGGCGTATCCATCCGCGCCGGCAGCAGCGCCAGCCCCAGGTTGAGGGCGGTATCGGTGATCATCTTCAAATCCATTGTTCAGCCCTCCCCGCCCGACCGCAGGCCCAGCAGCTTGGCTCGCGCTTCGGCCAGCCATTCCAAAAGCCCCTTTTGACGCATGCTCGCCATCCACCGCATGTACGCGCCCAATACCCACCACGCTGGTAGACCTGCAAGCAGCATGCTCGGCCCCAGGACGTAGAACTTCGCCAGCAGCGCGTCGTCGGATCCGGCGCCATGGTGGGCCAACCAAGTCATGGCATCCATCAGGCCAGGCTTCCACGCGATGACTGCGCCGGCCAGGGCCGGCCCAAACATGAAGGAACACGCGACCGTGCAAACGGTGCGAACGGTGAACTCCCGCGCGGTGCGGGGCGGCATGATCAGCAGCCCGAGCATTGCGGCCACCGCGGCGGGAATGCCGTAAGCCATTGCGACCTTCAAGGCCGCCAAGCCACCCAAACCGGTGGAACTCGGTTCCATTCGAATACTCCCTTGATGGGTTCGCATTGCTGCCTCCCGTTGTGTGGACGAAAAAAAACCCGCCGAAGCGGGCATCTATTTGCAAATCAAGCCGATCAGAGAGAGACCGGCGGCCGAGGCTCTGCCATGAGGATGACGCCATTGGGCGTGACCCCCGCAATCTCGCCGCCACTCTCGCCCCACGCCTCGTATTCGCCTGGCGCCAGTTTCACGGCGTCGGATGGCATGCCGTCCTCGCCGTGCACCTCCAGTGAATAGAATCCCTTCTTTTCCTCGCTGTAGTACATATCCATCTTCTTCCCCTATCGCCCTATAACTCGATACCTGACCACGACATTCCACGGCGTCGACGTGGACGAATTCCCACGCCGCAGCGTCACCCCAGTGGTGGTCAATGTGTCCGTCATCACGGAGCAGCTAACCTGTGTCGGAGCAGGCGTTTCCACGGATATAGCGATACTCAGTGCATTAGCCGTGAATGCCATAGGAAAGGTCACCACCGCATCTGACGTGCTGTTCGCAGGTAACGTGACGAGCGCGACAACCCCCCACTGCTCAATGATCCCACTCGGCAGAATCTGGAATCCGTTGAACGTGGCCGAATAGTTAGTACCCTGAAATGCCGCTCTCAACGACGCGGGGCTGAGCGTCGTGTCACTACTGGTGAGCCCCTGAGCCTCCGGCGTCGTAGCGCGCCGAGAGATCCCAGAAACCAATGTTGTTGCCGGAACCGCGGCGACGCCAGCGACGACGGATTGCACAAACGCTGTGGTCGCAAGCTTCGTCGAGTTATCCGCTACGACAGGCGTTGGTGCGGTTGGCGTCCCGGTCAGCGCCGGCGACGCCGCCAGCGCGGCCACGAACTTGGCCTGCAGCGCCGTCAGGTCGCCGTTGTCCAGCACGTCCTGGCCGGCCTTGTCGGCGATGTACTGGCCGATCATGGCGGCCACGAACGAGGCCTGGCGCCAGACGGTGTTGAGTTCCTTCGATTTGGCCGTGCCGGCCGAGAAGCCGCCCAGCCTGGCGCCCAGCGCCTGGTAGTCGGGGGGGAGCAAGCACGTTGGCGCCGGAAACGGTGCCGAACGGAAGAATCTGATTGATAGCCACTGCTATCTCCTATGTTTGTATGATTTCACCCCAAACCCCGACATCGAAACCAGCGATGTACTGATTGCCGACATCGAAGCCAAATAATGGGCCATCTTCATCCGGGACAATGTAGTAATTCACTCGAACGCCTTCTGGCTTGATCGGGATGTACCCGCCAGTGAGCAGCGCAAGAAAGATGGCCGTCGGCCGTTCCCCCGACACACCGATATCGATGGACATGTCCCCGTTGTCCTGGATGAACACATAAGTGCCCGTGCCCCCAAAGATTAGGTTCAGAATGGCCGCAGACCCTTCAAGGGTGCCGCCCCAGTGATTCGCACCAATCTTTGCGCGAATTAGAAGACGGTAGGTCTCGTCGTCCAGCGACGTCACGCCACTGTCAGGGTCAAACGGCCCCTGCCATACCCCTTGATCGAAGCCCAGGCCATCCATATCGAATGAAAAATAGACCCCTTCCAGTGGTGTTCGCACGTTGCGTGAAATACCCACCCACTTCCCAACCGCATCAAGTTGGACGCCAATGGCTAGGTCGAGATCGTATGCGGCAACCATCTGCCCGTAGCTTTCCTGCGCGCTAACGAAGCACCGAGAAACCGCTTCGACCATGGCAGAGAATTTTGGTCTTCCTCGATGGAAGGCGGTAATAAGGTCCAGGTACTTTTCAACGTCTGCCATGTCAGGTCACCGTTAGCGTCACGTCGGCGGCAGTCATGCTGGCGGCTTCATTGAAAGCGAGAGCGCAATCGGGCGTTCCCGCTCCTCCAGGCCCACTCAGCGTGAGTGCGGCCAGCTTGAACGCCACACCACCCCCAACAGCGTTCGCGACAGAGAGTGCGTCACCCCACTCTACCGACCCGCTGGCGCCGCCGCCTATCTCCAAGCCATTGACATAGTCGGCGATCGCTTGCTTGATTGAATCGCCGACGGTTGTGGTGTAGCCCGTCAGGGCCTTGATCGTCACCTCGACAGTGATCGCAGCGTCCGTCGGGCGGAAGAAGCTAATCGGATGTGCGATCCCATAGATGTCCGTCACGATCTCGGTCGTGGTGCCATAGGTGCCCGTTCCCGGTGTCTTTTTGGCTGCGATAGCCTCGGCGATTTCCATGGCGCCGCCACCGTCAACCACCATCGAGATGCTGTGAGACGGGATGCCGTTCGAATCTGTCGAATTCGTATCGTTCTCGTAGGCCCTGTACCGCACTACGCCGTCCACCGATGCCACGGCACCGACGGTGCCTTCCAGCACAGTGCGCGACGGAAGCGCTACTGAAACCGCTTGGCGCTTGCGCAAGGTGGCGTCAAATTCTACGGGCTGACCTGGCGTAGCCGCCGTCGGGTTGATCACCGTCTGCCAACCTCGCGTCGGGGTGGCGATCTTCGTCAGCGAACCCGACGGCGCGCTGATTGAGCCAATCGTTGCGCACCTCGCAGTGACCGTGATCTGACCAGACAGCGGAATCGTCACAGATGCGGGCAAGTTCCATCGGTTTTGCAGCTGGGCGTCCTGCACCACGCCATCGGTGATGATGGCGCCGGCTTGGCCGACAATGTCCACGTCGCAGGACGAGAACGAAGCGGCCGCGCGCGCGATACCGTTGATCTTGACGTTGCTCGAAAGCGCAGCACCTTGGGCGCTAGACGGGCTGAACGAGGTGAAAACCTGAATGGCGGCATTGTTCGTGTCGTTGATCGCCATGGCAATGATCGACAGAAACTGGCCATCCTGGCTATCCGGCTCAAGGTAGACATCGGCACCAAAGATCGACTGATACTGCGCCTTCAAGAAATCCAAGATTTCCTGATACGACGGCGCCGAAATGCCTGTAGCGGAAATGACCGCGGCGGTGCTGGTGATCATAGTGTCGTCGTGATGGTTGTTTGGCCGTAGGCCGTGCTTATAGTCGCGGCGACAGATAGCGCGCGCGTATCTGCGTTCCTGGTGCTCGAATAAGCATCGATCTGGGTGACCCCTTGGGTGTCCAGAATTCGCGCCTGGATGACGCTGTCATAGCTGTCCTGAGTGTACTTTCCCAGCACGTCGGTGCGCCATGGCGTCCCCTCCCTGTTGTCCAGGAACCACTGCCCGGTGAAAAGCTCCAAGCGGGTCAACACTGCCTGGGCCACAGTCTCAGGCGAATCCCGGTAAAAGTCGGCCTGCTGCTGGCCAAACGAGTAATCCCCGTCGGCTGTCAGTCGTCTATATCGCATTGCTGCTCCTAGTTCACCGAGCCCGAATTGCCGCTGCCCGTCTGCACGCCGTTGTGGGTATGGCGGTCGTCGATCACCTTGCCGTTCGACGTCAGCGTGCCGATGAAGTTGATCGCCCCGCTGATGGTGGTCGCAACCCCGCTGGCGATCGATCCAATCATGCCGGCTGTCCAGGTCAACAAGCCGTTGATAGTCACGGCTCCCGAGAACGTCGCCAGCGGCGCCGTAACGTCAAGACCACCGGGCGCCACGATGCTGATCTTCTGCGTCCCCGGGTTCAATTCGAAAAAGGTTGATCCGTCATTGCTGCGCAACTGCGTCGCCGCGGTGCTGACGTTGCTGATCATCTTGGCCTGGGAGAACGGACCCACCAGGGCGAATCCGTCAGCCATGTCGTGCATGCGCGGCTCTGTCGGCGCCTGCGCCTGGCCGGATTGCCACCAGGCATCGATCGCGCGCGCCGAGAACACCACGATGCACTCGTCGCCGGCAGCGATGGGGAAGGTCAGCGTGCAGCCGCCGCCGCGCGGGAAATAGACCGGAACATCGACCAACAGCGGGTACTCCACCGCTGCCACGCCGCCGTCAGGAGCTTGCTGCACGCCCTGGATTGCCGGCTGTACAGAGACTGTCCCTTGCGCCGCATCGAAGCCCTGCACGATGCCCGGCAGAGATGTCCAAATCCCTGCGCGCGTGCCCCGGAAGGCCGCGCGCAAGGCTTCTTCGGGGTCGCTATATCGCTCTCTGCTATCCATTCACAAACCCCAATAATGCCGCATTCGGCGGTCCCGGATCGTCACGCGCGAGGCAGACGATTTCTGAATACCATTCCTGCCCCCTGGTGTCGCCTGTATGGTTCACCGACAGCACGCGGTAGAACCCGTCGGCGTCTGTCTGCGGGACGAAATTGACCGCCGTGTAGTCCA
Source organism: Achromobacter sp. 2789STDY5608615 (assembly GCF_001298995.1). Lineage (NCBI taxonomy): Bacteria > Pseudomonadati > Pseudomonadota > Betaproteobacteria > Burkholderiales > Alcaligenaceae > Achromobacter > Achromobacter sp. 2789STDY5608615. The sequence continues at coordinate 167,841 of NZ_CYTY01000011.1, read as the reverse complement.
CGGATATCACTGCATCCTGAATGGACGCGTTATCCAACTGAATAAGGCGTCCCGGCGCGATCGCGGGATTCAGCAAGCACCGCACACTGATTCCACCGTTCAGATTCTTCTGAGGCATGCCAACCATGCCAGTCTTGGACGTCAGAACAGTAGCCTCACCGTCGATGTAGCCGTACAGAGGCACGATGTTCAGCTTGCCGTCCTGCACATACCAGCTGCTGTTCAAAGCCTGAGCCAGCACCTGTAAGTGGTCGCGGATCATGCCAAACATCGCTTTTCCCCGCGGCGCTTCCGTGCTTGGGAACTCTGGAGCGAACCCAGCGCTAATTCCGTAAGGCCTCAGTGCCTTCAGAATCGCGTCGTACATATGTTGGATCTTCCAACCTGCCGCGAGCGTCGTGTTGATGACGCCGAAGTTGTAGGCTTTGTCCCCGTCCACTGCGGCTAGGTCCAAATAGGTGTTCAGCGTATCCTCTCGGCCCAAGCGCTTTTGCACTATGTCACCTGAAAATATGGTGCTCATCGCGCCGGGGTAGCCGGCCTGCAACTGAACGCGCGTGAATTCGTCCCTGACCCTGAATGCGGTCTGGCTGGAAAGATTGTTCACTCGAATGCTCGCGCGGTGTGGCGTGCGGATGTCCCCACGGATAACCGCGAAGCGCAGACGGAGTTCCGAAATGTCCAAGCCATTGCCGGCGTCGTCTGCCAGGATGAGGGATGCCTGGCGCAGCCACTGGTCTGCCATGCGCTACTCCGTTATGAAATACAATTTTCCCTCTGTTCCGAGGTCGGAATAGTCGGGTACTGCAACGATGTCACCGTCCACCAGCACGACCAGCCGGCCGCCAATCCCCAGGTGGCGAAACTGCCCGAGAAGGTCGGCGCCGGTCACTAGCGGGATGCCGGACACGAGCGGTACCGAATTCGCGTCAGCGACGTCCAGCACCCATCCCGTGCCACTGCGCCACATCAGCGCCAGGTTGTAGATGATGCCCGCGAGCGTGATCGTGAACCGCTGGGAATCTGCGGATAGGGGAATCTCGTAAGCAGTCATAGTCCAATCGCAGCGCCGATCGACCCGGCCTTGTACAAAATGCTCTCGTTCACCTCCTTGGGCTGCTTGACGCCAGCATTCACGGGAGGGGCCGTATCAACGGGGTAGGCCTGCGCGACTTTTGGTGGCACCCTCACCGTCGTCACCTGCACGATGATGACTTGCCGCAGCTGCGCCTGGACCAACAAGATGTCGTTGGTCTGCTGGTCCGTAGTGACCTGCAGCGACCGGATCAGCATGTTCTTGTACGCGCGGCGCTTGGTGATCACGTCGAATGGCTGCCGCTGTTCCTGCATTTCCAGCAGCCGGCGGTAGACCCCGTCAACGCTCACCAGGCCACCGTCCCGGATGATGTCGAAGATGTCGCGTGATCTGGACCACCCATACCGGATGACCAATTCCGCGGGCATCTTGAATGAGTGGTCCGAGATCGCCGCGCCTTGCTCGACCGGGTGGTCGGTAATGGCGACCTCGTCGCGGTGGACTTCCTCTAGGGAGACCTGCGGAATGACCTCACCCAATGCCCGATTCGTGCGCAAGAAGATGTCGGAAAGGATGTCGCCTATCACTGCACCGCCCCTCTTAGGTTGCGCACTAGGCGCTCATTTACCGAACCCTGCTCCCGCGCTACGGCCTGGCCGGCTGCCTGCGGATCGGATACCCCATGGATGTGGATATCCGTCTTCTGGCTCACCTGCGCGCCTGCACCGCCGACAAGCCCGGAAGAGCCGATAGCCTCGTCGATCTGATCACGGCTGTACGGGTTGTATCCGTTCTCGTGCTGGATGATCCCCCGCATCAGCATCGACAGGGCCGCCGGGTCGGTCTGTACATCAAAGCGCTCATTGGGATCTATACCCATGAAACCAGACAGAAATTGGATATAGCCCTCGGTATTGTTCTCTCCGGGCGGAGCATATTTACTGATCAAACTCCGGAGATTGTCCAGACCCCTCGACCCGTCCAATCTCAGCTGGTTGGCGAGGGCTTGCAAACCTTCGCGGGCGGTCTTCCACTTGGCGAACCGTCCCTCACCGCCCTCGCGCGTGGCGCCGCGCTGCCCGACGAAGTTCAGGTTGCCGGGGTTGTTGTTCCGGATACCGCGCGCTTCGCCAGATCCAGCATTCCGCGCGCGGCGGTCTCGGATAATCTGCATTGCGCCGGGGCCATCACCAGACAGGAACCGTTCGACGATGCCTCCGATGTCCTTGGCCTCTTGGATTGAGCTGTCGATGTACTTCTTCGTGTCATCGAAGCCCAGGAACTTCGCCAGCTTGTTCAGGGCATCCGCCAGTTTGTCGACTGCCGCGACCGCCTGGTCGATTTCCTTGGTCCAATTGCCCCAGTCGATTAGAGACTTGCCGCCGTTCTTCCAGACCTGATAATCGTCAAACAGCAGCGCCAGCGCGCTGGCCAACGCAATGACTCGACCCACAGGCGACATCGAGAATGCCAGGCTCAGCGCGCGCCAAGCCACAGCGATCAGCCCAATAGTCTTGAGCAAGTCCTTCGACGCTTGGTCTGCGCTCTGGAACCACTCCACGACCGCGCGGCCGGCATCCCAGATACGCCGTGCAATTCCCAGCAGGATTTCACCCACCTTGACCAGCACCTGCACCACTTTGACGATCCCGCCGCTGATGTCGTCGAAATTGGACACGATCCACTGGCGGAAGCGCCGAATCTCGTCTGACAAGCCGCCAGCGAGTTCCGAACCGGCTTTCTTGAACAAGATGTCGGCCGCTGCCCCGAGCGTGCGCAGCTCGACCATAAAGCCGTGCGCCGCCTTCGCCGCCTTGTCTGAATCCAGATCGGCCGCGCGGAGCATGTCCCGATACTGGCTGCTGAACTCGCCCAACTCCTGCTGCAACGCCATCAGGGTCCGTTCGTCGATGCCGAGGAAATCGGCATACGCCTTGGCCCGGTAATAGGGCATCTGCTTGAGCCGGGCGCCGAGGTCCGTCAGGATCTCGCCGGTATCCCGTAACTTGCCATTGGCCGTCTGCGTCTGCACGCCCAGGCCGTGCAGGAACGAGGCAGCGCCAGGCGACGACCGCATGAAGCGGCCCAGCGATTCCACTGCGTCGCGCGCGCCAGCGCCAAACTGGCGCGCGGCGAAGTCCAGAGCCTGGATGGTCTCGACGGACGCCTTGCTGCGCTGAGAGGCGAAATACAGCTGCTCCAGGCTGTCCGAGATCTTGGCAACGCCAGCGACGACGGCGGTCGCCGCAGCAGTGATGGCGGCGCCCAGCGCCACCGCCTGCACTGTGGCCGCGCCAATGGTGTCGACAAATCGCTTCTGACCCTTCTCGTCGATCTTGAAGCCGAGGCCAACCAGAAACTCTTTGATCACATCTGCACTGGCTGCCATATCAGGTCTCTTCCATTTGCCGCGCGTGGGCCCGGTTTTCTTCCATCACGTCCAGCGCATCGTTCATCAGCGCGATGTCGGCAAGATCGATATCGCCTGATTTCAGGCTTTCGAATTGGCACATGCCCTTAATCACGGGGCGCAGCAACCAATCCTCACCCCCTGGAAGCGATTCCCAGCGCACTCCCGAACCCGCTACTTGGCGGGAAGACTCGCGGGGAGTGCGCCGAAAATATTTCCCAGGTTGTCCTGGATCACCTTCGCGGCCAGTTGCAGCATCATGCCCAGGTCGATGTCATCGAACGTCAACTGGCCGGCACGCCACACGGGCGCCCAGGTGTTCGGCTCCGTTTGGCGGCTGACCACCCCCAGGCACGTGCCCAGCACATATTCCGCGTCCGCGTCCGCCATCTGCGCCACGGCGTCGGCCAGCGGGGCCAGCGACTTCGCGAAATCCTCTGTCGAGGGAGCCGATCCGCCCAGGGCGGACACCAGCCCCGTCAGGGCCGGCGCCACCCGGCGGGCGACGTGGAACTGCTGCATGGCGCTCAGCCGGCCGGACCGGTAATTCTGGCCTTTCAGAGAGATTTCCATCAGTTGTAGGTCCCCAGGTTGCGGTCAATCTTGATAGCGTCGAACTGCCACTCGACAATGCCGCCGTCCTTGGCGTAGGTCAGATCCGGCGCGCGCTTGAACGCGACGCCGCGCGCGATCGCGATGTCGCCCGACACCGAGTTGCGCACCGTGATCACGTTCTTCCCGTGCAGGACGCTGGATAGCGTCTGCGCGTCGTACTGGATCATCAGCGCCTGGTTGATGGGGCTGGTTTTCAGCAGCCGCACCGTGATCTGGCCGGACTTGTCGGCATGCAGGCTGTGCATGCCTTCACCATCCGCTCCGATGGTCATGGTGTTCTTGTCGGCTGCTGCCGCGATCGTGATGCCTTCTTCCGCCGTGGCGGCGCCGTACCCCATATTGACCACACCGGTCGGGCCGGCCAGCGTGGCCTGTACGTCGATGAACGAATAGGTAGCCATATTGGCGAGCTCCGATTACCGGTTGAAATTGGCGATGACGTCGACGCTGTGGATCGCGCCGGCCAGCTTGAATGCGCCCTGGATGACGGGTGCCTTGCGCGCCTCGCGATCGGCCTGGGACTGCGTGGCCACGGGCGGCGCATACAGGTAGTAGCCGCTCGACAACGTGTCGCCGCGGCTCAGATTCCCGAAGCCATCCGCATTCCACACACCGGGCGCCACCAACCCATTCGCGACCGTCTGATCGGCAGCCGCCGCGGCAGCGGTCAGCAGGTCGTTGACGCCCGCATCGGTTTGCGGGATCTTCGTCGTGCTGGTGTACAGGCGGTTGTACAGGGCTGTTTGCAGGTAGTTCTGGAACCAGTCCGTGCCGTGCACTTCGTCGAAGAAGTACCCGTTCGCCATCACGCCTTGCTCGATGATGGCGGTGTCGTTGTCGTAGTTCACGAACACGTTGCAGTTCTTGCCCTCCAGCGCGTTCACCTGGGTCGTGGTCAGCGTTTCCGCCGTCACGCCCGGCTCCTGCTTGAACTTCAGGGTGATCGTCGTGCGATTGCCCAGGAAGTTGACCGTGAACGCGCGGCCATAGATCGACGCCGACGCGTAGGGGCTGGACGACGAGTATTGGCAGAACGAGCGCTTGTACTTGGCCGCCTTCAGTCGGCTGGCGATGTCGGTGGCGACGGTCGGGTCCAGCACCGCGGTGGATTGGGTCGTCACGCCGTGAATGCGCGTGGGCGACGCCGCCTCGATATATGCCGCGACGCTCAGGTGGGCGTCGTCCGTAATCCCCGTCGCGGCGGCCTGCAGCCCATACCAGTCATTCGACATGTCGGCGAGCTTCTGGACCGCCTCGAGGTAGGTTTCGGCCGCGATGCCAGGCACCGGCACCGCCGACAGAGCCTGCGTCAGGCCCAGAAGCCCGGAAACGTCCTCGCCGGTGGTGTTCGCGGTTGCATAGCCCACCATCGAAGTCGCGCCCGTGGTGGAGCTCGTTACCACGAAACGGCCATTCACGCCATCCCAGACCATCGTGGCGCCCGTCAGCTTCGCTGTCACCTTGGACGCGACGCCGTTCAGGTTCGTCTCGGCGGACAGGTCCAGAGCGGTGACGGTCCTTTCGGTGCCGTCGATGGTGATCTTCATGGACCCCGTGGTGATATCCGTGAAGTTCGACATATCCTGGTCGCCGGGCGAGCGCACCGCGCCGCGCAGCAGGCCGGCCGTGGCCGTCTGTGCCCAGCGACCGATAAAAAGCGGGTTTGGCTGGGGAGACTGCGAAAAGAACAGCACCGCAGCGAGGTACTCCGGCGCCGTGGTGCCGAAATCGTTGGCCACGTCGTCGATGTCGGAGTATTCGCGGATCCGTTCATTGACGTCGATCACCGGCGACGAGCCAACAAGCAGAAGCGCGCCAAAATCGCGGGTGCCGGCGGCGAGCGGTGACATGACGATGTCGACCTTGACGATACGGCTGATGGAAAGCCCTTGGCTCATGGATGACTCCAGGAAAAGAAAGAGCCCGCTCGGCGGCGGGCTTGAAGTGGTTCAGTTCGGGAACTACGGGACTACGACATCCGCGCCCGGTCCCGTATCCGATTGGATAGCGGCATCGGCACCCAGCAAGTTCAGCACCGCGTAATCGCGGCGGATCACACGGCGGAAGCGCATAGGCAGGTCATAACGCTTCAGCCAACGCTGGTTGACCAGCTCTGGCGCTGCGATGGCATCCCCCGCCTCGACGAACGAAATGCCTTGCACGCTGATCTGCTCGCCGTTCTGGGGCATGTACGCACCGTCGCGCAGCAGGTCCGCATAGCGCATGGCGTTGGGCCCGTAGAACGTCGCCAGGACTTCCAGATCCTGGTGCCGCGTCAGCCTGTCGCGGCCATCGCCGGACGGGTTGTGCTGGATGGCGGGATAGTCCTGCGAGCGCGTGCGCGGCGTCACCCCCACGGCGCACCAGTCCACATTGACCTCCGGGGTCTGCGGCACCGTCGGCTGCCAGCGCGGCCTGACCAAAGCGCCCGGCAGGCCGGTGATGCCCTTTACGTAAGCTTGGAACACCAGATCCAGGTCAAGATCCTGAAGCGGAGGGGACACCACGGCCGGCGCGAGGTAGCCGCCGGTCGCCGAGGAATTAGCCATTGCCAGCCCCCTGAAGCGGAATCAGATTGCAGTAGGCTTCGACAAAGCCGTCGCCGTACCGCGAGTAGTTGTTGACGTTCGTCACCGTGTACCGCGAGCCGTCCCAGGTCACGACGTCTGCATCGATCCCTGGTGCACTCTCCAGCAATCGGAACTTCGTGACTACCAAGATCGAGCCCTTCACGCGCGAGCCGGTCGCCATGCGCACCAGCAAATCGCCGGAATCGCTTGTCACCACGCCGATGAATGGCGTGTCCGTGCCCACGTTCACCGCCAAGCCGTCATCCCCTACGGTCTGAGCATTTCGCGTACAGACGAGCGAATCGAAGAAGTCCGGGTCAAGCAGGACATCGGTTACGTCAAGGAACGGCATGGATGAACCTATTTCTTGCGGACCACATAAGTGACCGAGTTGCGGAGCTGCCCCGTATCGAGCAACGGCTTTTCACCAGTTCGGCCCCGCTTCTTGCGGTCGGCCAGCGTGCGCGGAGCCAGGGGGTCAAAGGGGCCGTCCTGAATCTTGGCCCTGACCGAGCTCTGCGCCCGCAGGCCGGCGCGCACCAGCGCGCGTTCCACGCCCGCCGCATTGCCGTCCAACGCTGCCTTGGCGCCGCCCCGGAAGTCCTCAACGATCTCCGGCTGCACGTTCTCGACCCCCGGGACCAAAAACGGGCGCGCCGGGATGTTCGCCTTGGGACTGCCGTTGTCCAGGATGTATCCAATCTGGGCGTTGGACAGCGGCGTATCTCCCTCGCGCTCGGGCGCGCTGTCGGGAATGCCCACCAGCACGTCCTTTTTCACCAGCTGCGCCATGGCGGCCAGCACTTGCGCCAACTTGTCGGTCGTGACGGTCATGCTCATAGCTGGACACCACCGGCACCGATCATGCGGGCATAGAAAAGCAGCTGCGTGCCGTAGGTCGTGGCGTTCCAGAATCCACCGTCATCAAGGGTCACCGCGCCGGCGTCATAGCTGGCGCTGACCTTGTCGACCGACTTGGCCGTCACCGGACCCGTCACAGCCCCCGGCGCGCCGCCGGCCGTGGCGGTCTTCTGACTGCGCGCGGCCAGAGCGAGCTGGTGAGCGGTGAACAAGGCCACGCCATATGGCCACAGGTTGCCCCACCGACATTCGGGCAGCAAGGATTCCGCCAGGGTGCCGAAGAACGACACCTGACCATCCGTATAGACGGTCGTGTCAGCGAATTCAGGAAAGTCCTGGCGGAACTTTGCTACGTCCATGGTCGGTCCTTACTTGGCGGTGCTCTTCCCAGAGGCTTTGCCGTCATCCTTGGGAGTGGACGGGGCATTCTGCGCGGCCTGCTCGCGGTCGGCAAGCGCCTGTTCGCGCGTCGCCAGCTCGGCTTCGCGCACCTGGATGGCCTGCTCGCGGTCGGCGATGACGGCTTCACGCGCATCAAGCGCGCCGGAGCGCGACATCAGCGCCTTTTCCTTATCAGCCAGGTCCGCCAGCAGCGCTTCAGCCGCGGCGCTGGTGTCCGGGTCCACCGTCGGTTCGTCGCCGATGTGAGCCTGCACATACCAGTGCTTCGCGGTTTCCGCATCCACGGTGTGGTTGCCGACCGTGAAATGGCGCTTTTCACCGCCGATCTGAACGGTGAATTCGCGGTTGACGTAGATCTTCGGCATGCCGTTCTCCTTAGATGCCGTCGCGGTAGCCCAGCGTTTCCGGGTAGACGAATTCCACGGCGCCCAGGCGGCCGAAGTAGGTCGTCAACTGGTAGATGCTGCGGTATTCCAGCGGCGTGCGTTGCAGCGGAACCAGCGGGAAGCGGACGCGCTGTTGGTCCTGCGTGTAGACCATCATGCGGTTGGCGTTGGCGGCGCCGCGCTGATACAGCCACTTCAGCGGCTGAATATCGAGTGGACGGCCGTTGACGCTGTTAGCCAAGCTGTTCTGGCGCAGGAACTCCAGCACGGAGATGTTGCCCGCCGAGGACACCAGCGTACCGACCAGCTTGGAATACTGGATCGGAGGCAGCAGCAGCTTGCTGGGGCAGATCGCGTAGCCGGACGCGGCCCACGTGCTGTTGATCAGCTCGTTCACGTCGTCCAGCATTTGCTGGGGCGTCGCCGTTGCCCAGTTGCCCGTCTGCGCATTGGTCGAGTTCGTGACCTTCGGGCTGTTCACCAGGCCGTACAAGCCCAGCGTGGAATCACCGATGTAGACCTGCTCATCGATGTCCATGTTGTGCTTGAGCTGCATGCCAGCGTACTTCTGCTGGTCGACGGGGCGGCCGAGCTTCTGCGCCGATTCCAGCTCGGGGATGGTCCAGCCCAGTTCCATGCCCCACAGGGTCAGCGGGCTGGCCGTCTTGCCGATGTCCAGGGCCAGGCCTTGGATGGAGTTCGCGTCCTTGCCGATCCAGCTTTTGCCGGTGGGCGAAGGACCGCCGGCGGCGGCGAAGCTGGAGTTGGTGAACGACGAGGTTTCGTCGGCGATCGAGACGTCCTCGCGCAGGTCGATGTCGCGCGACCAGGTCACGGACGCCAGCGGCGCGTGCAGCGTCTGGTCCAGGCGTTCCAATTCGCCGATCAGGAAGGCGCCGGCCGAGTCGATCGTCTGGCGATCGAAGGTGATCATGTTGTCCGTGGTGCGCGCGCGCGTCAGACGGCGAGTCGCATCCATCACGGCCGCCAGTTCGGTTTTGCTCAGGTTCATGTTTGCTCCGTAGGGGCGAAAAAAGGCCACCCGAAGGTGGCCCGTTCCCGTGATGGGGATCAGTTGCGGAAGGAGATCTCGACGTTGCCGTCCGCGTCAGCGGCCGACATGAAGATGGCGTTGATCGCAACGGTGTTGGTGCTGTCGGCAGCGCCTTCGAAGCCGCCCAGGGGCTTGCCTGCGGCGGCAGCGGCCACGCGGACGTACACCTGACCACCGTTCACCACGGTGGCGCCGCCGTTCAGCTTCACGGTGATATAGCCGCGACGCAGGACGTCACCAGGGCCGGACGTGGGCGGAGTTGCCACCCCCAGGCCGTCGGTGCCCGAATTGGTCGGGAACGGGCGGACCAGGACGCCATAAGCGTCGGTGGCCGCCTCGCCGCCGGCGAAGGGCACGAACTTGCCTGCGGCCATCTTGCCGACCAGGCCATAGGCCGAAAACGGAAGGGAAGCGTTCAGGATCTGGGTCTCAACGACCGAGTTTTCCTTGCGGCTGACATCGCCCGGGATGCCGGACGGCATGCGATAGACATATGCGACCATGATGGTGGTTCCTTATTTGTTGCCCGTCCGGGCGTCCCAGAACTTGCGGTTCTGCTCGTTGATGCTGCTGACCGTGGAGGGCCGGCCGAAATCCCGCGTGCTGATGCCGCTGCGCACGCCGGAGGTGTTGTTTTGGTGCCGGCGCAGTGCAGCCGCGCCGTTGAAGATCGTCGACACTGACGAGGCATCCATCGTGCTGAACTCCGGCGCGCGGCCGGCGAGGAAGGGGTCGATAGCCGCGCGCCCCGCGTCGGTCGCATAGGCCGTTTCCAGGGCCTTGCGCTGGCAGGCGCACACCGCATCGGCCGTCTTGGCCTTCTTGCTGTCGAAGGTCGGCAGCTTGATGCCGGGCGCCAGGATTTCGGCACCAGAGCGAACCGTGGCCATGTCGCCGGTGTAGGTTTCGCCCTTGGCTTCGGTGTTGTGCTCAGCTTCTTCGGCTTCCAACACCGTGTCCTTGGTTTCTTTGTCGTCGTCCTTCTCATCCATCTTGGCTTCCATGTCGCCGACGCGCTTGGTCAGCTTCTGGACTGCGCCCAGGATGGCATCGAGGGTGGCGCCGTCGCCGGTCTTGGCCGACTTGTCGTCGTCCTTGCCCTTGTCGTCGTCATCGTCGCCGTCGCCGTCGGCGTCCGCCGTTTCAGCGTCTTCCAGCGCCTCTTCGAGCGCGGCTTCGTCCTTGGACTTGAAGGCCGCTCGGATGCGGTCCCAGGTACTCTTTTTCTTGCTCATATCGCTTTCCTTATCTCCGATTGCGCAACGCGGGCCGCAACGGCCACGCTCTACCAGCGCCACATGGTTGCCAATGATGTTGCGCTGTACCCCGCGCCCGGGTTCAACCTGTTCGTAGTCCGCGTCGTAGCCACACGAGACCTCGCGCAGCGGCTTCTTTCCCGGCTCCTTGGGATCGAACCGCACTGCGTCGATGGCCATCCGATCGGTGATCAGCATGTCCGCAAGGACGTAATCCGCGTCCAGGCCTTCACCGCGACGGACGTTCTGGGTGATCCCGACCGCGAGCTGGCGCCACGTGTCGGGCGTCACGAACTCGGCCGGGTGGTCCATCGTCACCGGCTTGCCTTCAAAGCTGGCCAGGGTCTCGGGACGAAAAACCTCTTCAGGCGTGCGCTCAATGCGGATGATCCCGTCGCGGCCAGCCTCGACCGGCACTTCGCCCTCGGCGTACAGCAGTTCGCCAATGCGCGCGATCGGCACGCCCTCGCACAGCAGGAAGCCGTCGTTCGTGACGGACTGCCGCGCGCCTAGGCGCTCGACCGTGTAGAAGCCGCTGGCCATTCGGTCAGTGGTGTGCATGCTCATTCCTTTGCCAAGATCGGCTCCGCGTAGCAGCGGCAATTCCAGATTTCGCCCGGATGGTGCCGCATCCAGACCGGATGCTTGTCCGTGCCTTCGTTGACCATCGGCGGGTCGTTCCAAGCGCAAACCTTGCCGTTCATATGCCGGTGGCCAGACCGGACGTCGGTGTCACCGACCGTCCGCCAGATGTAATGCGTGCTGCCGATCGAAAGCGCGCGCGCCTCGGTGAGCTTTGCCGCAGTCCTGGCCACTTCGGTTCTGGCGATCAGCATGGCGCGGCTTTCGGCAACCTCGCCAGACCGGCCGATTTCCTCAGCGATCTCGGCTGCGCGCGTGCTGTCCTGCAACCCTTCGATCGTCAGCTTGTGGACGCGCTCGGCGGCCTCCAGCGGCAGGGACTTGATCAACTCGACCTGTTCGGCCAGCAGGGACTGCATGACGCGGCCGGTGTCAGCGCCGCGGATCTCATCGCGCAACGCCTGCGATATGTCCTTGCTGCGTTCCAGAAAGGCGTCACGGTCGCGCCGGTTTACCTCGGTCAGCATGCGCAGCGACGCGCCGCGCGCCCATTCGTCCAAGGCCCGGGAGTAGGACTCCAGAATCGAGGTGATGGGCGGCACGGCGGCGGGGTCACCAGCAGGGAAGCCGTCGATAATCGCCCCGATGTTGCGGGCGACCTTCTTCAACTGCGCCGAAAACTGGACCTCCGCGCGCCGGGCATTGACCGGGTCACGCCGGCGCGGCTGCTTGCGTCCCTGGTGCTTGTCCCTGGTTCTGGCCGATACCGAGCCCAGATATGTCGACCTCGCCAGGGTCTGGCGGCTCGTCGTCTGCGGCATCAATTTCTTCCTCGGTGATCGTGGTGAAGACGCCTGTCTTGTGCCCCGACTTGCGCAGCTCAGACAGCGCCGTCTTGCGGCCGATGATGCCCTTGTCGTAGGCGTCACTGACGGCGCCTTCGACGTCCTTGGCGATCGTCGCCTTCTCGGGGTCAGTCAGTTGCCAGCACGAACGGAACTCGAAACCAAATTTGTCGTCTGGCGGCCGGCCAAGCGATGACCGGTGGATCACGTCCAGCAGCACGCTCATGCCCGCGCGCAGCTGCTTGTCCTGGCCGTTTGCCACGTTGTCGTAATAGGTGCGCAGGTCTGAATCACCCGAGGCGTTCAGGCCCGCAGGGGACTGCCCAAAAAGTCGGACCAGCGGGATTTGCAGCGCACCGGAAATCTGCTGTCCGAACTGCAACAGCACATCGTCCAGTCCGGCGAACGAATACTGATGCGCCTCGAATTCGTCCTCAGCGTCCATGAGGGTCATCCCCTCGTTGGACTGAAAGCGGCGGATAAAGTCGATTTGCTTCATCAGCCCAGCCTCGGCCGGGCCACCCATGGACAGGATTTCGCGCAGCTTCTTGACCTTGTACGTGCGCAGGTGGGCCTTGTAGACCAACTGCGCTGCGCCCTCGGTGGTGCTGTCGAACGCCAGAAGGCGATCCCACAACCGTTCCAGCACCGACTGGCCCCACAGGTTCTCGGCGACGCGCTGCCAGTACGGCAGCTTCAGACCTTCCAAGCGGATCACGCGGCTGTAGTGCACGCGCTTGCCACCCAAGGCGGGCGCGGCGATCAGCACGTCGTAATACTCCGGCTTGCCCAGGTCAGGGCCGTATTCACGGACCAGATGGGTAAGCGACGGCTGCACCAGCCAGCGGTCAAGGGGCAGCAGGCCCTTGAACTGGTCCTTGGTGATGGTGTCCAGCTTGAGCGGGGTGGTCACATCCTGGCCATCGATCAGCAGCACTGCTATGGCGCCGCCATACAGCCGCGACCACTTCACTGTGTCGCACAGCGCGTCCCAGACCTGGTACTGCTCGATGGTCGACTGGATGCGCTCGACGTCGTCGGGGTCGATATCACTGGCCAGCTCGATGCCTGCACGCGTCATGTCTTCTGCGACGGCATCCACGGCCATACCGCAGATCCAGGACGAGCGATAGGCCGCCTCCATCTGAATGCGGTTGCGGCTGACTAGGTCGAACGTGTAGCGCCCTTGGGACGCCTGGTTGTTCGTCTGGATTCCGACGCGCGCTTCGATGTTGGCGAAGGAATCGCGGGCCGGCGCGGTGACTACGGCCGGAGCGTCTTTACGCGCAGCGACCTTTCCGAATGAGCGACGGCCCATGGTTTTCCTTATGCAGCGAGGCGCGCCCAGATATCGAGCGCGCGGGAGGCAGGCTGGTACGCGATCATGACCGCGTCAGCCAAGTTCGGAGACTTTGAATTGTCAGGTTGCTTGTTGACCAGGATCTTCCCGGACGGCGTCTTGCCATAGGTGGGCTGAGACAGCTCCATCACCAGCGCCGCTCGATCAGGCAGATCAGGGTCGATCGACACCAGCTCATCGGCGTTGAACTCCATTCCCTCGACGACAGCCCGGTACGTGGCCTGGAAGCGCATGCGCAACGACCACCAAGCCTGCGCCTTTGCGTTCGCGAAGAAATCACGATTGAGACGCTTGGGCACCATCTCGCCGTCCGGGTCGTGAACCTCGCCTGAACCTCGGAACGGCTCGACCATGATCTGGCGCTTCGCCGCAGCTTGGCGCTGCTCGTTGATAACACGCGAGTCGCCGCGCACCCCAGAGCCTAAACCGTCGGCGTCGTAGTCCAGCAGCTCATAGTCGTACTCGTCGCAGTAGCCCATAGCCTTGACGACGGTGTCGAAAATGTCGCTGCCCTTGCCAGACCACTGGTGCAGGTGCTGAAGCACGATGCCATGGCGCCCGGCGAAGGCGTTCTTGTCCCGGCCTTCGTCGGCCACGTCCAGCCCAGCCCGGCGGGCGCCTGACGGCGTGATTCCAAGCTTGATATGCGCTCCGACAGCTGCCTGGACCCAAGCGGACGGGATCAACACCCCTTCGACCGAGGCGGCATAGTTGATGTCAATCTCCTGTGCCACCGTCACCGGGTCAAGGTCGCGGATCTGCTTTTCGTACCACGCGTCGTCCTTCCGGGGGTCATCCCGCCAATGGAAGGTGAACACCGGAATCTTGCCGCTGTGCCGGCGCTGTGCGAACGGATTTGCTGACCCGTTCGGCGTGCTGATGTCCTGACGGCAGTTCGTGGTGGCCGCCAGAGAGGCCTCAACGAGCTGGGGACGCTCCAGAAATGCCGATTCGTCCACGATGTAAAAGCTGGCGCGATCACCGCGGCCAATGTTGTCGCCCGCCTCGCCGGTGATCACTGAGCCCGATCCCGGGAAGTGGATCCGCATATGAGCGGTGTGCAGCCGCTCGTCCCAGCCGGCCCGAAACTCCGCGGGCAGAAGCTTCAGGAATGCGCGCGCCTTCCAGAACAACGACTTGGGCGAGCCGATCTTGTCGACGTACTCTTCCTTGCGCGAGCCGAAGCCGACTGCTACGCCATCGCGAAACAGGCATACCGTGTCGGCCAGGGCAACCGTCAGCCAGGACATACCCATGTCGCGGCTTTTCTCGGTAATGCCCGGCTCCTGACGCTCCCAGCGCTCCATGAACCAGTGGACCCATTCCTCTTGCCGAGGGAACAGCAGCAGCGGAACGCTGGACGGGAGTCCGCGCTCAACGTTGCGAGGGTCAAACGTCATTCCCCAGTCAATGATGAACTGGGCCGGGTTCTGGGCGTAGAACGCCTTCAGGTGCTTCAGCTGCTCCGGCACCGCGCGAATGCGCTTCAGCCTTTCTATCCGCCATTCGAACACCGCGTTGTAGTCGGGGTTGCGGAAATCGAACGGGAAAGGCAGGGGCATCAGTTCATCAGCGCACGATAGGCGGCAGCAGCAGCGTTCGGGTCATCGGACACCACCGTCATGCCCTGCGCCGAGGCAGGCGCGGCGGGCGGCGGCGGTTCAGGGTTGTTCAAGCCGTAGATGTCACGCTCCAGGCCGACCAGCACCTTCAGCGTCTCTCCCAGCTTCTTCATGCCATCGACGCGTGCGCCGAAGGTCAGCACCTTTTCGTATACGGCGGCGCGCTTCCTTGCCCCGTCCTCGCCCTCTTCTCGTAGGAACTCGCCCAGCTGGCCGAAAAGCTCTGGCTCATTGGTGTGCGCTTCCAGTTCAGTGAAGAGCGCCATGCAGAGGTTGTGAGCGCGCGTCACGCTGCGCCGTTGCGTCAGCATCACGGAGGCCAGCTGTTCGCTGCTCTCCTTGACGACCACCGCGTCCTGCTCTTTGCGGTTACCGGAAACCTCCGTGGTAACCGCTTGCTTGGTAACCAGCGCTTCCGCCTTCGCGCGGATCTGTGCGGAGAGGTCGCGCTCCCAGCCATCGCGCTTGGCGCGCTTGGCGATCGCGACGTGCGATATGCCCTGTCGCGCCGCGATCTCGCGCACGGACAACAGGCCAGATCGGTAGTCGGCCTCGATGCGCTCCCAGTCGGGTTTCTTTTTCGCCTCGGTCATAGGATGGTTCACGGTATCGGGTTTGCCCCACATAGCTCGGCACTTGTATAAGCTCATTCGATACCCAGATCATCCATAATTAGGCGCCAGCTCGGTTGAGCGCCGGACACGAGGAAAATCATATGAGTAAGGATGGGGACTACGACGACGGAGACCTTTGCGAGGAGGATAAGGAAAAGATCGAGATCGAGGCTGAAGAATGGGAGACGATGAACGACCCCTATTCCGATGACGAAAAAGACCAAATGGGATCGGAGGAATTCTTCAGGCAAGACGCCTGAAATAAGTCGTTCTCCTGATTGTGAACGAAATTTTCACCCCACAAGATTCTCGCAAGTTATTGTTCTTTAAAGGATCGTTTATGGCCACTAAAAACCACACCGTACCCTACCCAGGCCATCTGAACACACCCGAGCAATGCGAAGCCGAACGCGCTCGCTGGGACCGAAAAGTCTCCACAGCAAAAGAGAAAGGCTGGGCTTGTCATGGCGCATGGAACGACCATCTCACCCAGATCGATCATCGGCAGCTCGACCTGCTGACCGCGGACATACCCGTTCGACCGGGATACTCGCGTGGGAAAATTTGAACGATGTTAGTTTTCTCCCACAGAGCAGAGGCCGGAGCATGACGTCTGCCAGCGGGTGCCCATGCGGCCCGGCGGACGGTTCTCTCTGGCCCCTGCTCTCTGGAAACAAAAAACCGCCCGGAGGCGGTCCATGTCCAAGATCAATGCGTTAGATTTTCTCTGCGATGGCGCGGTACAAGGCCATCCCAGCTTGGTAACGATTATTCCTTAAGCGCGATGTGTTGAGGTTGCCCGATAGAAGGCGGTGACTACTGCCGCTATGCACGACAGCTGCGCCATATTGGGCCAACTCGACGTGCCAATCTACTTCGCGCGATCTTTGTCCATTTGCTGCAACATCCGGGACAAAGACCCGGATGTTGCAGGCAAAGTCATCAGGATCGCCACCTTCTTGTGCCGCAAAAAACTTAAGGGATAGCCTCACTTCAGCGCTACCCAATGGAGTGACGAATTGTCCAATTGAAGGCAATTCACCATCAGCTTTGAACTCAAGCCGGGGGGAGTCTGGCGATTCGACTGCGAAACAATCAGCCAACTCCACCATCGCATTCTTTGCTTTCCCGATCAATTCCCTCACTGCGTCGGTGAATCGCAAATTCCCCCAGCTGGACTCATCGAACGGGTCTTTATCCACTTCAGACATGCGTCACTCCTGTCGATTGAAGAAACGCAATTGTGCCCGACCCGATTACAAATTGAAAAAGCCCCGGCTTTCGCTCGGGGCTCATTTCTTTCGGACGCACGACGCCCGCCATGGGCATCGGGTCACGTCGTTAGACGGTAGTCAAGTTGTCTTGACGCCGATTATGCACGCGGCTGGTGTATTGCGCAACAAAATCCTCGAAATTGCCGACGGCGCGCACCAGGATGTCGTCGTACTCGCGCAACCTGATGCCTTGGGCGCGGCACGTGGCCTTCCAGTAGGCCCGCTGGACATAGTGGGCCCGCAGCAGCTCGCGATGCTGGTGCAACATCCGGTAGACGGCGTTGCGCCAGGCCGCCTCGATGAACGCGCCGTCGGCCTCGTCCACCTCCATCTGCGGCTCCTCGACCTCGGCCAGCTTGCCGGCCTGCTTGGCCAGCATGCGGCAGATCTCGTAGGTGGGCGACACGCCGTAGCCGCCGCGGCTGCGCATCACCTCCCCCCCAATTCTCCAGGCGTTCGTGGAAGTCGAGCGGCAGGCGGTCCAGCAGCAGTTTGGGAATGGTCATGGCGCGGTGCGCTCCTCGTACTTCGAACAACGTTGGCCGATCTCCTCGCCCAGGGCGCAGCGCAGGACGCGCCGGCCGCCGAAGGGGTTGGTGATCAGGCGGATTTCCTTGCAGCCGGCGCAGGTGCGCGCCGGCGGGGGTTCTTGGCGGCGCTCCAGCAGCTTGGCCGGGTCGCCGCGCTCGGCTTGGTGTGTCCAGGTCATCGAAATACGCCCCGTGCGCGCGGGTAAGATGGAGAATTCAACTTCTTCACAGGTGAACCATGACTGTCCCCGTTTCCATCTTCTCCGGCGGCTCCAACAATGAAGACTTGATCAGCCGCGAACCCGGCGTCGAACATCATGTCGACGGCTACGAAGGTTTCGTCGCGCTGACGGCCCACCGCCCCGATGCGGTGCGCACCCGCAGTGTGTACACCGGTCAGGTCCGCGCCACTGAGGCCGAGGCCATGGAAGACGCCAAGCAGTTGGTGATCTCGATCGACCCGGATCAGTACGTCTAGTCCGCTCATGCTTTGCGCTCCTGCGCCACGGCGCCAAAGAGGTCGGTCTGCGGTTGCTCGACGGCCAACGGCGTGACGACTGCCACCAGCCGCGCGCCAAACTCGTCCGGCTCGGCCCGCCGGGCGCTGATCTCGCGCACCCAGGCGTCATCCTGGAAAACGACGTCCTTCAGGCTGTCCAGCACCACCTTCTGGGCGTTGTCCAGGTCCAGGCACTGCACGGTGTCATCCCAGGCCGCGCCCTCCTTGCGCATGCGCTTCTGCCAGTCCTGCGGGCGGTTCGGGTACAGGGTGAACTCGACTCGCACCCGGCCGGCGATCGGCTTGCGTACACCGGCCACCAGCGCCAGCTTCTGCACCTGCGCCTTGTAGGCCTTCGCCTCGGGCGTGACGTAGGTGCTGGTGAACGCCGGCTTGCCGCGCGGCGTTACCGTGCGGCTGGCCCAGTAGCGGTTCGCGCTGATCGGGTACGGCAGGGTCAGCAGCACACCGGCCGGCCCTTGCGCGCGCGCGAAGCTGTCCGGGGGTGGCGAAACACCACCCCCTTCCCGCGGCATGGCGCATCCGCCGCAGGCAATCGCCAAGACTTCGGCGCGCTTCGCCAGCGTGCCGGCCATCGGGTCGTAGGGGTCGGTGAGGTTCGGTGAAGCGTTCATGCGAGGGCTCCGATCATGTCGATGGGGTGGCGACGCTTGTCGCTGGTGAATTGCAGGCTGTCGGCGTGGCGCCAGAGGTTGATGCGTCCCTCCCACTCGCCGTGCCGGTTCTTGTCGCAGATGAGCATCGTGTCCGGCAGGTCGAGCGTGTCGGCGGCCACCTCGCCGTCCTTCCGCAATTCGGCCTCGGCGATACGCTCCTTGCGCTTGTTGCGCCACACTGTGAGCATCTGGTCGACCTGGTCGACGATGGCGCCGGAGCCCTTGGCGGAGAACTTGCCGGGGATGGCGTCCTCGTTCTCACCCTTCTTGGCGTGGTGCACCAGGTGGATGTGCATGCCCAGGTCGCGCGCCAGCGTGCACAGCATGTCCACGAAGTCCTTCTGGCCGTTGTAGTCGTCCTCGCCGCGGACGCACTTCATCAGGCTGTCGATCACCAGGTGGCGGACCTTCAGGCGGTCGGCGCAATAGCGCGCCACGGCGTAGAGCATGGCCGGCTTGACCGTGCCCTGCTGGTCGTACAGCCACAGGCGGTCCCGCGACCAGTCGATGAGGCGGTCGACGGCCTGCACGCTCGGGTGGCTGTTCATTGCGGTCTGGCGCAGCATGCGCTTGAGGGTCGACTGGGGCTTCATTTCGAACGAGGCGATGCACACCCGCTCGTCCTGGCAGGCGAAGCCGATGCAGGCCTGGCCCAGCAGCTCGCTTTTGCCGTGGCCGTTGATGCCCTGCCAGAGCGTCACTTCGCCCGGGCGGAAGCGCAGCAGGTCGTGCGTCTTGGCCCAGGGCAGCTTCGCGCCCGTGATCTGCTCGCCGTGCTCGACGGCGCGCGCCAGCTCGTCGCGCCAGGCCTCGGCGGCCAGCACCTTGGCCTGGGGCTCGGTTTCGGCCATGTAGGCCTCGAAGTCGACGTCGGCGGGGCTGATGATCTGGCTCATGCTGGGAATTCCTCGATGGTGGCGCCGGGCTGCCAGATGGCCAGCCCCCAGTCGCCGGACGCGATGACCTTGGCGGGCGAGCATTCGGCCAGGCGGCGCAGCACCTGCAGCGCCCGGGCCCGCGTCGGCGCCAGCAGGTGCACGACCGTGCCCACCACCGTGCGCAGGTCGAGCGTGGCCACGTTCTCGTCGTCGTGGATGTGGATCTCGGCATGACCGACCCACCGGCCATCCGTCATGCGGCCGATCATGGCCTCGGGGTGGGTGAAGCTTCCGTGGCGCTGGCCGGCTGGCACGCAGGCCACCCAAACGTCGGTCGGCCGGTAACCCGCCATGCGGGCAACGATGAGGGTCTGGTGTCCGATCACGTTGCCCCCACCCACGGCTGGTCCGCTCCATTGCCCGTCAGCAGGCTCAAGGACGCCGGCGGCATATCGTCCTCCCATCGCCGGCCGTTCAGGTACGTTGCCGGCGCTGGCTCGTAACCGCGCTTCCACTGGTCGGTTTCGCACATGGCCTCCACGTGCGCCACGATCTGGTCGGCAATCGACTCCAGGCCGTGCCGCTTCCAGCGCTTGCAGCAATCCGCCTTGTCAACTTTCCGCGGAGACCTGGGCCAGGAATTCCAGAACCGGACGAAGCCGGCGGGCACGTCGGCGACAGCCGGCAAGGGGTTTTCTTTACTCCCTTCCTTATCCACTCCACTCCCTTCCGGGGGTGAGGACTCGTCGAGCGCTCGACGAGTGGGTGCTGAATCACCTGGCTTAAACGGGGGGTGCTTGTAGGTCGGGCGCTCGATTTTCTGGTGGTGCCAGCCCGTTACGTGCAGGAAGTCTTTGTTTTCAAAGGAGTAATAGGCGATCAGACCATTCGACGACAGCTCGTCGAGCAATCCCTGAATACTCGACGACATGATGTCGTCACCAGGGAACACGTTGGCCTTGATGGTCTTCGCGCTGGCCACATGGTTGCCTGCGTCGTCGCAGAAATTCCACAGGCCGATGAACAGTAGTCGAGCCATCGGCGAGCAGTTCATCACCTGCTCACTGGTCCAGAATTCGGGTTTGATCGAGCGGATGCGGGCCATTACGCGGCCTCCTTGAACTTGTCGTTGTTGGCGGCCATCTTCTGGGCGCGCACGGGCTCCCAGCGCGTGTAGCCCCAGTCCCTGGTGGCGCGCTTGACCTCGCGGTCAATGCCGCTCTGGTCGTAAAGCGTGTGGCAGTGGTAGCAGCCGGGAACGGTGAATTTGTCGTGGACCTTCAGGCCCGTGCCCTTGCCCTCGTTCTGGTGGGCAGGCACGACCGTGGGGTCGCCTTCGTAGCTGCAGCACCCGGCGAATTGCAGGTAGCAGCGCTCGCCGCGGCACGCGGCCAGGTACTTCGGTTCGTGGCCGGGGCGCTTCTTCGGCGCGCGGCGCTTGATGGCGGCACGCTGCAGCGTGGACTGCCGCACCAGGGTGGCGCTGGAGCCGCTGGAGAGCCGGGCGCCGGTGGCGCGCAGCGGGGTCTTGCGGGTCAGGGGTGCGGAGCGCTTGAGCATCACAGACCATCCCCACGCAGCGCGTGCGCCGAGACATGGCACACAGGGTACAAGGACAGCCAGACGGAAAGGGCGACCGCACAGCGCGCGAACGTGGGCCGGCCATAGAACTCGTCCAGGTCCATCGGGGAATCGAGCCAGGCGCCGATCTGCTGCGCGCGCGGGGTGGTGTCGTCCCACATCAGCGCACCCACCCGGGAACCTCGATGGGCTCCGACCAGATGATATCGTTGTGGGCGCCCCAGGCGTTCATCAGCTCGATGAGGTCGCCCATCTTGCGCTGGCTCATGCCGCTGGTGTGTTCGCCCAGCAGCACGTCGCCGCCGTACAGCCCCCTAGCCGTGCGCTGCTCCTTGACCAGCGCGGCGGTGAAGATGTCCTTCCATGCCTCTTTAGGCAACCACTGCATGACGCCATTGACGGGCCATTGCCGCTGGCGCGCAACGTCGGCCAGCATGGCCCACATCTTGCGCTTGGTCGCATCGGAGGCGGTGGGCTCGGCCGGCGCGCCGAATATGTAGCCATCCGGCGCCGCGTCGATGTCGCGGTGCGCGCGCTGGCGCGTGCGGTGGTTCAGCGGGTAGCACATGCCTACCTCGCCCCGCAGTTGCCCAGGCTCAGCCGGGCCTTGCAGCAGCGCGAGCCAATCTCATTGCCGCGCGCCAGATAGTCCATGTAGCCGACCTCGACGATCGTCAGGCCCAGGGCCCGGCACATCGAATCCAGCTTCTCCAGCGTGATGCCGGTGGCGCCAGAACAAATCTTGGACGGCATGCTGGCGTCCCAGCCCGTCTCATCCAGCAGCTTTTGGCGCTGGGCCTGGTTGGCCATTGCCAAGCGCAAGGCCGTCTCGATGATGTGGGGACCGGACATTCCGGCCGGTTCAATGGGAATCATGGCTACTCAAAAGGAAAGGAATGCCCTGGAATTGGCCGCCGGGCACACTGGCGGCATGAAAAATCTGACCGAAACCGAAAAGCTGCTGATCACCGCCCAGGACATCGCCCGCCGGACGTTCGTTGACCCGTCCGAAGCCGCGGTGATGTCCATCTTTGAAGAGCTGCGCGCCGAGCGCGACCGCATGGCCTGGGCCACCGATGACCGCGTCGGCGCGACGGTGCATTGAGCAATGACGGCCCGAAACTGGCGAGAACCCCATCCTGCGGCTACGATCGGCGTTGCCCGGTCTGTCCGGGCGTGGCGACCAACCACAACCAACTTTTCCCACAGGAGGGGTTCTCATGAAGCATGTGCAATACTCGAGCCACAAGGAGTTCTTCATCGAAATCCTCAAGGCCCAACCCGGGCTGCTCGGAACGACCGGACACGGCGAGAAGGCCGGCCAGAAAATTGCCGAGACAGCGTGGGCCTTCATCGACGAGTTCCAGCGTCAGTACGAGGAGAAGGTGAAGGGCTGACGCCGTTCACGATCTGCCATGCAGCAACGGCCGCCTCCGCCACCTGGCGGGCGGCCTTCACCGGATCGTCTTCACCGCTACCGCGAACGGCCACCATTGCAGCTTCGACTGCCCCTGCCACCACGCTGTGCTGGATTTCTTTGGGCAGAGGGATGTGGTTCAAGTCAGACATTTCTTTCTCCTGGATAGGTCAGATATCGGTAGGACCGATGGGGATGCGGTTGTCCTTGGGATCGGGATCACGCATGGCTCGGCTCCTGCTGAGCCGGCGCGGAGTCGGCCAGCTCGGGCCAAATGCGGGCGTAATCCTCGGGCCAGTGCTCGCGACGCGTGCATTGGCCGCCAGTTGCCACTTCGATAGGGCCGCCAAACTCGACCGGAATCGGTCGTTCGCCTCTGGCCCAACGACTGACATCAGGCGCGTGCGCACCGATTGCCTTGGCCAGGGCCGCCTGGCGGCCACGCTCTTGAGATAGGTATTCGGCTAATTTCATGAGCCGATATTAGCCTTTTGCTAATTCTATCGCAAGAAGAATATGAGCCTTTTGCAAATTCCAATCGTTAGCTATTGGCTATCAAATAACGGCATGCTTATTGATGACATCCGCAGGGCCAATCTGGCTCTACTCGTGAAGGAAGCCGGAGGCGTTGGCCGACTGGCCGAGCGTTTGGAACGCGACCAATCGCAGGTCAGTCAATGGCTGAACGCGTCGAAGAATTCGGCCACCGGCACGCCGCGCGGCATGCGGGGCGCGACCTGTCGTTTCATCGAACAGAAGATGGGTAAGCCGGAAGGATGGTTAGATCTCAACCAAGGTGACAACTTGGACACCGGAGGCTGGCCATTCCCCCGACTTACAAAGGCGGATTACGATCAGCTCACGCCCGTCCAGAAGGAAGCGATCGAGGATTGGGTTATCAACCAGGTACGCGCCTTCAAGAGTGTCCCCGCCATCAAAAGCAGGGACTCAGAAAAGGCCGCCTGAACCGCGGCATCTAACTCTGGTCTCCTGCTGCGGGAAATTTTGAGAGGAATGTGACGGAATGAGAAAGACGATTCTTTATGTTCCACTGTGGGGAAGGCAATTGCCATGAGCTACGTCCAGAACAGCCTGATGCCCAGAGAGCATGTTGTCTACCAAGGACAACTGAGCATATGGTGCATGGTCCCGTCGATCATCGTTGGCACGATCTTGCTCGCGGCATACGGTCTCGGGCTACTCGTCTTTCTATTGCTGTACATCCGGTACATTTCTACGGAGCTGGCCATCACTAACCGAAGAGTGATATCCAAGACGGGTTTCATCAGTCGAAGCACTGTAGAGCTCAGCCTCCAGAAGATTGAGAGCGTGCAAGTCGACCAAGGCATCCTGGGCCGAGTTTTCAACTTTGGGTCAATCGTATTGGCGGGCGCAGGAACTCCGCGAGCCCCGATCACAGGCATATCCAATCCGATGGCATTTCGAAGGGCGTTCCTGGACGAACAGGAGTCGCCACCACCAACCGCACCTCATCCCGCGCGAGGCTTCAGCGCCTACAGTGAGCCGGATTTCTTGGATGCCGAACCTACAGTCATGCGGAATCGCCGCGGATCCGGTCGAAGGGAACCGCCCCAGTTGCGATAGCGCTCCGCTGACTTCTAGGACGCCCGCTCTATGGTGCCAGGCTGCGGGATGATGAGGCGGGGGGGGGCTGCGGTCGCGATAAGTGTCGTCGCAACCAGAACAGGGCGGGCGCAATGATGTACGGCACATGAATGGAAGCTCAACAACAGGCGCCTGATGCGTCGATAGCACTTTTTCACAGGAGAGGCAATAATGGCAACAAAACCCGGCAGCGGCGGAAATTCGAAGACGCCCACCCCCTCCCGCGACAGCGGTTTCGGGCAAGACAGGCAACCGCACTACATTCCCGGCCGAGTGCAGGAGCGCATTGAACGCGGCGACAACAACACGGTGTCACGCGTTCAGCCCCGGAGAGATGGCGGCGGTAACGGAAGCGGCTCAGGCGGATCTAACGGAAGATAGGCAAATGAGCGACACAGCCGATGACATTCAGTACGATGCAAAGTTCAGCATCAACTACCATCGCAAACGCGAGAGCTTCTTTCGTGTCTTGGATGCTTCGTCGAAGGCTGTATCCCTTATTGCCCTGGCATCCATAGGATTTGATGCGAACCTGTTTACCGTAGCCGCCGCGGTTGTCAGCAGCATATTTACGATAGCAACAATCGTTGTGGATTGCCCTGGCATGGCTGGGAGGCACGGGAGTCTAGCCAACCGTTTCAACGCGGTTCTTTCAAAGGCCGTGCTCCTGAGCGATGACCCCGACAAAGTGAGCCAGCTTCGGCACGAGTTCCACCTAGTGGAAGCAGACGAGCCTCCACAGTTACGCGGCCTAGTGCAGCTTTGCCAGGATGAGCAGGATGCTGCTGAAGGAAAAACGGTCAGCAGGGACTGCCTCTCCATGAAACGACGAATACTTGCCCAATTTGGATTCGGTCAACGCGATATAGATTTTTGTCGACCGGGCGGTACCGTGTAGTAGTCTCAGCCACCTCCGGGTGGCTTTTTTGCGACGTGGCGGCAAAGAATGTTGATTTAAATCCGCCGACGCGCTTGACGCGCATGAAGATGGAGGATCCTACCTAGGAGACCTCCATGAAGATCATCACCATCACCGGCCCAGCGCCGGGCTATACGGCGCACGAACAAGGACGCCCTATTGCTGCGTCTGAGCGGCTAGCCGATTTGCGGGCTCCCCTCCTAGCAATGCTACGCGACAGCCCCAGCAAGATTGTGTACCAGCGCCCTAGCTGGCCAGGGCGAACCAGTCCCGTGACGCTACTGGATTGCAGGCCCGGCCGCGGCTATGTCGGCGGCCCCTGGGATCGATGACACCTCTCGAAGAATAGCCAAAGTCACCAACCGCCTCCGGGCGGTATTTTTTTGCCCGGTTACAAAATAATTAGCCTTTTGCTCATATTTCGGTTGTCCTGAACATTAGCTATTGGCTAATATTCTCCCAACACCTCCCCACCCCGGGGAGAACGGGAGAAACAGCAATGCAAGTCGAGCAATCAGTTCTGAGCGTACTCAGCGCCGCCCAAGCGACCGGGAACGCTGTAGTCCTGACCGGGCAGTTGGACCGGAAGTTGTACGAGAAAACCAACAAGGTTCTGGAGGCTGCGGGCGGGAAGTGGAACAGGAAGGCCCGCGCCCATGTTTTCGACGGCGACGCCGCGGATCGTCTGGATCAGATCATCTTGACGGGCCATGTCGAAGTGCCCAAGGACGAATTCAACTTCTTCCCCACGCCTCCTGACGTCATCCGCGTTCTGCTCGATCTGGCCGACGTTCAGCCCGGCATGGCCGTCTTGGAGCCCAGCGCCGGCCATGGAGCCATTGCCAAGGCGTGCGCCGATATTGGAGCTCACGTGGATTGCATCGAACTGATGGCCGCAAACGCGGTGGTCCTGCGTTCCGACGATCGCCTCTGCGTGCGTGAGGTGGATTTCCTGTCGGTCCCCGTGGTTCAGGGTTACGACCGCGCGGTGATGAACCCGCCGTTTCTGAAGCAAGCCGACATCAAGCACGTTAGTCACGCGCACCTCTTCCTGAAGCCGGGCGGCCTGCTGGTCGCGGTCATGAGCGCGGGTGTCAGGTTCCGTGAAAACAAGCTGACCACCGACTTCCGGACGCTCGTCGAGCAGCGCGGAGGCAGCATTTCTGCGCTGCCTGACGCCTCGTTTAAGTCGTCCGGGACCATGGTCAACACCGTCGTTGTGACGATTCCGGCCTGATCCTTCCCCACCCGCCCCGGGTGCCGGGGCAAGGAGAACAGCATGGAAGCCAAGTTGATTGAGCGAATCGCGCTCGATGAGGAGTTTCAAGCCGCATGCCAGCGCTACGCGCACGGAAACGGTTCTTCGATGGCAATTGCCGGTGCGGCACTGCGCGCCGCAGGCATGCCCGAACTGTTGCAGGCCGCCGTACTCGCCCGCGACTACCTCCACCGTAATGGCACGCGTCAGGGCGATGTGCCGCTCGCCCTGACCGAAGCCATCCGCGCTACTGGCGTGGCCTAACCCCAACACCCGCCCCGGGTGCCGGGGCAAGGAGACAACCATGGAACAGCAAACCAAGCCGACGGCGACCGATGGCGAAGCCGTGCACGTCATGCGTCAGTACGGCGGCTCGTTCATCAAGCAGTTGGCGCAGTTGTGGCTTACGGCTGACCCGATCAATCAGGCCCGCGTGGCGGAGGCGTTCCGGCCGGAATTCGACCGTTACCGCGTGGATGCCGCGGCCCTGGCGCATTACCAGGGCCTGGCGCGCGAGGCTGAACTGGCGTCGAGGAACTGACCATGAACGCCCGCCAAGCCTTCGAGCGCCTGGGTGATGACCCGTCGCGCACCGCGTCGCCCTTCACGCTTGCCTACGACCCGCCCGACGAGGAAATGCTGCGCGTCACCGAGGACCAGGCCTTCCGGACTGTGCTGGCGTGTCTCTACAACCAGACGGCCGGCGCCTACGGTCAGTCCGCCGCCATCTGGGCCGAGTGCCTGATGGATCAACTGGGCAAGCTGCAAATCGGCACGTCCATCACGTTGCTGGATGGCGAAACCGTGCCGAGCGTGGGCATGAACATCCGCACGCTGCTGCGCCAGTACATCCACGCCGAGGCGAACCGCCTGCTGGCCGAGATGGACCCGGACGAAGCCGAGGACTGCCTGTGACCGCCCTCCTTCAATTCATCGCCGGCGGCCTGGCCGCGGCGTACCTGATTGGCCTGGTCGGCGACGCTGCGATGGCCCTGCACCGGAGAAATGCATGACGACGAAACGCACGCCCAATGGTTGGAATGCCCAGCCGGTGGCAGCGGCTCCCGCGATCAACGACGGCGGCCCGGCCTTCCCCGCGCTGTACGAAGGCAGCACGCGCCCCGACGCCATGGGCATGACCCTGCGCGACTACTTCGCGGCCAAGGCCATGCAGGGCGAAGTCGCGGCCTGCCACGAAAAGCGCGCCGTTCCCGAAGAGGTCGCCCGATACGCCTACGCCTACGCCGTGGCCGACGCCATGCTGGCCGCGCGAGGTGCCCAATGACCACGTACCACCTCGTCAAGGGCATCGATCTGGAAGGTCCGGCCGGCTGCACGGTAGTCGCGGCGCTTCTCATCGAGTTCACGCATCACAAGGCCGAGCCCGACGTGGGCGCGCCCGAGCATCTGACCATCGAAAACATCGACGTCCTGATTGGTGCCATAACCCACGAATTCAACGGCGATTACAGCGATGCCGACCTGGTCGCGGACTGCTGGCAGCACCTGGCCGATGAGAAGGAGCGCATCGAATGCGAGCGCGCCGACATGCAGCGCGATGAGCGAGGTGCCCAATGATCCGCAGCCTCCTGCGCGACCGCGACAACCGCGTTGCCGCCTACGTGGTGGCCGGCCTGCTCACCGCCCTGATCTTCGGCTACGGCGAGCGCCAGCAGACCGACGCCAAATCCAACCCCTACCCCACCTGCGAAGGCTGCGGCAAGACCGCTGTGGCCGCCAAGGAATAGCGCCATGGACCCGGACGACGAGGACGCAGCGCTGGCGCACCAGCAGCAACAAGAGCAGCAGCAATCCGAAGCACCACCCCCTGAAAGGAAATGACCATGAAGTTCGAAAAAGCCGTGAGAAAGAAGGCCAAGCTACGGCTGGCACTGACCGGCCCCAGCGGCTCCGGCAAGACCCTGTCGGCCCTGCTTCTCGCCAAGGGCATCGGCGCCAGCATCGCCGTCCTGGACTCGGAACGCGACAGCGCGAGCCTGTACGCCGAGCCGATCAGCCTGCCGGGCGGCGTGGTGATCGAGCCGCCCGAGTTCGATTCGCTTAGCCTGGGCGCGCCGTACACGCCCGAGCGCTACATCGAGGCCATCCGCGCCGCGGAACAGGCCGGCTACGGCACGCTCATCATCGACAGCATCACGCACGAATGGAGCGGCGTAGGCGGCTGCCTGGAGCTGGTCGACGAGATCGCCCGGGCGAAATACAAGGGCAACAGCTGGTCCGCCTGGAACGACGTCACGCCGCGCCACCGCGCGCTGCTGGACGCCATTCTGCAGAGCCCGATGCACATCATCGTCACCCTGCGCAGCAAGACCGAGACGGCCCAGCAGGAGGGCCAGAACGGCCGCAAGACCGTGGTCAAGCTGGGCATGAAGGCCGAACAGCGTGACGGCTTCGAATACGAGATGACCGTGGTGCTGGACCTCACCCACGACGGCCATTTCGCCATGGCCACGAAGGACCGCACCGGCCTGATGATGGGCCGCGATCCCTTCGTCATCGACGAATCGGTCGGCACCAGCCTGCTGGCCTGGCTCGAATCTGGCGCCTTCGTCCCACCGCCCCAAACCGGCATGACCGAGGACGCACTGGCCGCCCACCTGGCCGCTCTGGATGACGCCACCACCATGGCGGAACTGGTCGACGCCTGGAATGCCGCCCAGAAGGCCGCGCGCACCGCCAACGACGGCGCCGCGCTCGAACAACTCACCCGGCGCAAGGAAGGCCGCAAGGCCGCCCTGGCGCCTGCGCAGGAGGCCGCGTAATGGCATCGGTCAACAAAGTGATCCTGGTGGGCAATCTGGGCCGCGACCCGGACGTGCGCTACAGCCCCGACGGCGCTGCCGTCTGCAACGTATCCCTGGCCACGACGTCGAGCTGGAAGGACAAGACCAGCGGCCAGAAGCGCGAAGAAACCGAATGGCACCGCGTGGTCATGTACGGCCGACTGGCCGAGATCGCCGGCGAGTACCTGGCGAAGGGGCGCGCGGTCTACATCGAAGGCCGCCTGAAGACCCGCAAGTGGCAGGACAAGGACACCGGCGCTGACCGCTACAGCACCGAAATCGTGGCCGACCAGATGCAGATGCTGGGCGGCCGCGAAGACGGCGGCAGCGGCGGTGGCGGTTACAACGACGCCCCGGCGCGCCAGCCGCAGCAGCGCGCCCCGGCACAGCGCCCGGCGCCACAGCAGCGTCCCGCGTCCCAGCCAGCGCCCGCCGCCGGCCGGTCAGACCTGGCCGATATGGACGACGACATTCCCTTCTGACGGAGACAACCATGAATATGCCCCTCTACACGCTCGCCCAGGAGTACCGCGCGCTCGCCGTGCGCCTGGCCGAGGGCGACTTCGACGAGAAGGCCATCGCCGACACCATGGAAGCCAGCGGCCTGCCCGAGCAGATCGGCGAGAAGGCCCAGGGCTGCGAGATGGTCGCGCGCACCTTCGAAGCCGACATCCCGGCGATCGACGCCGAGATCAAGCGCCTGCAGGAGCTGAAGAAGGCGCGCCAAGCCCGCGCCGATGCGCTGCGCGACTACCTGCTGCGCAACATGATCGCCAGCGACATCCAGGTGATCGAGTGCCCGCTGTTCCGCCTCAGCGTGGCGAAGAACCCACCGGCTGTCGAGGTGTTCGACGAGAAGCAGATCCCGCAGGACTACTTCACCAGCCCGCCGGCGCCGCCGCCCCAGCTCGACAAGAAGCTGATCGGCCAGGCGCTGAAGGATGGCCACGACGTGCCGGGCGCCCGCCTGCGCCAGGGCCTGCGCCTGGCTGTCCGCTGACCCTTTCCCCAACGTAGCACCCTGGAGCCCTGCCCCATGTACAGCATCCAAGAGCAAGAGTGCCGCATGCACTTCGATTCCAACACCAAGAAGGACGACCAGCCGTCCGCCACTCTGCAATTCACGTACCGAACGAGCAACGACGTGCTGTCGGAATTCAGCCCCGACTTGAAATCGTCCCTCTACCGCCGCCCGCGCCAGGACGAAGGCGATATGGCCGACAACGCCGACCCCCGCCTCGACGACCCTGGCTATCTGCCGTGCCTGAAGTTCCCCAACATGCAGAACAAGGTAGCACTGTCGGAAAAGGTCGTCGGCGCGACCGTCATCGTGCACCACGGCATCGGCGGCAAATCCGACCTGGCCATGGAGGAATGCACCGTCAGCAAGTTCCGCCTCGATCCGCAGGAAGGCGGCACCGTGGTGGTGTCGATGGAGGTCGACTGCGTGCCCTCCAAGGAACAGGCCGGCGAGCTGCACATGAAGCAGAACCAGGATGTGGTGGTGTCCATCGTGCCGCCCGAGGCCAACGACGGCCAGCTGCCGCTCTAACCATTTCCCAACGCAGTACCCCATAGGAGCAGTCCATGACCCGAAGCATCAACGATCACGTCGTCAATCCCGCCAACGATCAGCTCACCATCACGGTGACGGATGAACCCGGCGCGGGCGGCGCCAACCACCTGTACATGATCGAGGGCTTCGACACCGAGTCGAACGCCTCCGATCCGTTCACCGCGCGCCACGGCCAGCCGGCCAAGCACGCCACCATCCTGTTCCAGAACGGCCCGATTGCCGAGGTCGACGTCAACGGCATCACGCAGGAGGTGCTGCTGGCGATCGTCGCCGACCGCCTGCGCAGCTTCCAGGCCGGCCCGTTCTCCTGCCGCGAGAACGCGCTGGCGCTGACCAAGATCGAAGAGGCCATGCACTGGCTCCAGCAGCGTACGCTGCGCCGCATGCGCGCTGGTGTGGAAGGCACGCACGCGAAGGCGACCGGCGACGGCGCGTAACCCTTTGGCCGGCCCGGCGGCGGGACTCCCTCCCCCATCCGACCGCCGCCGGTGCCCGGCCTCCATATACCGAGAAGACCATGACCGAACCTCTCAAGATCCAGGAACTGGAGAAAGTTGGCTACGTGGGCAGTTGCCAGTACAGCCCGTCCAGCTACGCCAGCCACATGGACAGCCGGTGGAGCACGCCGACGCCCGAACGAGTCGCGGCACACGCCTTGAACAAACTGGAAGAGGCGCGCCAGAAGGACGTCGCCGCGCATGAGCTGAACATCCCCCGGATTGAGATCAACAAGGCCATTCACGAGCGCGTCACGGCCATGATGGCCGAGATTGGCATGCCCAGCAGTTGGAGCGAGCCTGACCGCAAAAGCCGCTCGCGCTATCCCAAGTCCATCCGCCATGACGCCGGATACCTGCTGGACCTACGCCGCGAAGCGAAGACGAGCGACGGCTTCGAGTACGCCACCACCACCTATGAAAGCCTGAAGAAGAGGTACGAGGAATACGCCGAGGATGCGAAACGCCAGGCCGAGCTGGACCGCACCAAGGCGCAGCGCGAGCGCGAGGCCGAAGAGTCGAAGCGCCGCGAAGACATGGAACTGGCCGGCATCCTGCTGCGCTACGGCCTGGACGTCATGTCGTCGTGGGCCGATGTGCTGGAGGCGCTGCGCGCGAAGGACAAGTACCTGGACCTGGCCATCGCAGGCCAGCGCACGCGCGGCGACTGGAGCGGCGGCACGTGGCAGGTCCGCAACGCCCTGGACCGCTTCACCATCGAGAGTGACACCGACAAGGACATCGTGGTCGACCTGTCGGACTGCCTGGCCGACTTCGAGGACGGCCGCGTGTTCCGGGATACCACCTGGAACTACGACCGCCTCTTCGGCATGGTGAAGGACGAGCAGCTGCTGAAGGACGCCCAACTGGCCAACGACAAGTCGCGGGGCTACTGACCATGACCCACGCCCGCAAGCCCCGCCGCAAACAGTACCGGCCGCGCCCGGCAGTCATCCCGATGCTGGTGAAGTCGCAGTACGCCATCGGCCCGCTGGAAGACTGGTTGCGCCAGATAGAGATCCACGAAACCGTCGACTCGGTGCAGGGCGAAGCGATCCTGCGCAGCGACGGCGACGGTTTCGCCTATCCCGCCGCCGGCGCGGTGGACGGCGTCGCGGACTTCTTCGAAATGTGGGCGACGCGCCACAGCAAGACGCTGGATGTCTCCGCGCTGCGCCAGGTGGCCGTGCGCCTGGCCAACGGCGCGCCGATCGATCACCCCCTCATGGAGCGCGTGAAAGCGCTGCTGCCAACCCTACGCCGCATCGGCGCCCTCATGAACCGCGACGACGCCGAGGATCTGATCCGCCAGACCCAGATCAAGGCCGAGCTCGAAGCCGGCGCCGCGCGCGCCCAAGGAGCCTGACATGCCCAACCCCCAATCGCGTCTGCTCGCTTTGGCGGCAGAGGCCAAGCAGCAATACCTAGCTGAATGCGCAGCCGGTGGAGAGCCGGCCTACCCCGCATGGATCGAAGACGCGCTGGCCGTGTGCGGCGGTGGTCAGTACGACACGGCCGCCCCTGGCGTATCCACGGTGGAGGATGAGCGCCAGGCGTTCGAGGCTTGGGCAGAAGACCAGGGTTTCGTGCTGGACTGCGACTTCTTCGAGGTCAGCGGCCAGTACTATGACCAGGACGATACGCAGCTTGCCTACGACATCTGGCGCGCCGCCCGCGCTTCCGTTGCCGCTCCCGCTGCTGGCGATGCGCTGGAAGTGGACCCGCTGCAAGGCGCGGCGAACTGGCTGGTGCAGGCGCATAGCCAGCCATGCCCGATCGTCCTGAGCGCATGCCTGATGATCGGCTACAACCGCGCCCAACGCCTCTACGACGCCGCCATTGCAGCCCAACGTAAGGGGGGTGCGTGATGGCCATGACCAAAAAAGAGCGCGAGACGTTCGCGGCGCTTGAACAGCGCTTGCGAGTCACGGCTGCGCTGCGCTGGACCGAGCCGGTGGGTCCCGACACCAAGCCGCCCGAGGCCGGCGCTTACGCCACCGGCTTTTTCATCAACGTCCACACCCGAGAGGTTGGCGCGGGGTGGACCTCCTCGGTTGTTCATGGCCGTGGCGAGCTGCCGGCGCCCGGAACGTACCGCTCTGGCTCCCAGGGCGGCCGCAGTCTCTACAGCTCGCGCTTGCTGGCGCTGCGCGCGCTCCGGCACCAGGTCGAGACGTCCGCCGCAACCTGGCTGGCCGATATCGACCGGAAGATCGAAGCAGAGATTGACGGCCAGCAGAGCGGCCAGGGCGCGGGGAGGTGACTATGGCATCCACTGCAACCTACCGCTGCGACTGCTGCGGCGGTCCGTTCACGGCCAGGACAGCCGACCGGCGCCGGGGCTGGGCGCGCTTCTGCTCCAAGTCCTGCAATGCCAAGCGCCAAGAGGCCCGCACCGGGCAGCACCGCGCATACATCAACCGCACCAATGGCGACGACGGCGATTGCTTCCCGTCGCCTGCCGAAGGGGATATTCAATGACCAACCACCCCAACCCGAACAGCGCCGCCCAGGCGCCCGAGCAAGACGATATCGTGCAGCGCCTGCGCGACCAGGCCGATATCGACGCCGCGGAACACGCAAACCCCGACGTAGTGCAGCTTACGCATGACGCCGCCGACTCCATCCTGGAGCTGCGCGCGCAGCTCGCAACGATCCAGGGCCACGATGACGAACTGATCGGCGGCGTCGCGGGCGGCCTGCCGCGATGGCTTGTCGAGGCCTGCCGCCGGGTCGAGAACTACATGAACCAACACCATCCGGGCCCGTGGGAGGTCTGCGGCGTCATGCGGCGCCAGTACCCCGGCCAGCCCAAGCTGCGCGCCCCTGTAGCCGATGAGCGGGCAACCAAGGCGCTGAATCGCATCGAGCGACGCGCGTCGGATGACCAGCGACAGCGCGATTTGGATGATTTGACTGTCGTCCGGAACGCCCTGCAAAGCTCCCACGTATCCGATGAGCGGGAACTGCGCGCGGCAGCGCAAGCCACTTGCGACGCATTGAAAACCGTTGCGCGCTTCGCTGTGGAATCGCTCGATGATCGGGATGCGCTGGTTGCCGCAAGCATTCGCCTGCGCGCTGCCCTGGCAAGCGCCCCTGTAGCCGAAGACAAATGCCTTACGTGCAGCGGTCATGGGATGGTGGGCGGTCTGACTCCGCATTCTGGATACGACGCCAAACCGTGCCCGGATTGCGCCCCTGTAGCCGGGGGGGGGCGCAGGAGGCCGCCGCGAGCGTTGAACCCTACGGCTGGGTTTGCGAGCGGTATATCGGGGCGAGCCTCGATGGTCAGGAAATGTATTCGACCCCGAGCTTTACGCGGGAGCGGCCATATTCGACTGACCGAACGATTGTGGAGCTCTATGCCGCGCCCCAGGCCAGCGCCGAGGCGTTCGACTTCGTCGCCCATCTGGCGCGGCAAGCCGAATTCTCGGCCCACACCTTCGGCCCCGGCGCTCGCGTGGCCGGCGTCTGCGATCACATCCGAAAGGAACTGATCGAGGTCGAGACGAGCGGCGGCGACCTGAAGGAATGGGTCGACGTCATCATCCTGGGCCTGGACGGCGCATGGCGCAGTGGCGCCACACCGCAGGAAATCATCGCGGCCATCGTCGCCAAGCAGGCGAAGAACGAGGCCCGCACCTGGCCGGACTGGCGCACGGTGGACCCGAACAAGGCCATTGAACACCAGCGCACCGCCGCCCCCTGCACCTGCCCCAGCGGTGACGGCTCCCTGCGCCATCCCTGCGCAGCACATCCCGCCAAGGCCAGCGGAAACGGAGGTCAAGAATGGTCAGATTCGTGACAATCTCCCGCGCCTCGGCCATCACGGGCTATACAGAGGATGCGATCCGCTCGAAGATTCGAGACGGAATCTGGCGGGAAGACAAGGAGTGGATCCGGGCGCCGGATGAACGCATTCTCATAGACATGGAGGGCTACGAAAAATGGGTAGAGACGGGAGGGGTGTTAAAGCCGCCTCGGAAAGCAGTATCGAAATCACGTTCCAGTACAAGGGTCGCCGCTGCCGTGAGCGGATTCCTCTCAAGCCCACGCCCGCTAACCTGAAGCGGGCCGAGCAGCACCGGGCGGCAATTCTGCATGCGATTTCGACGGGCGTTTTCGACTACGCCGCCACATTTCCCAATAGCGCACGCGCCGGAACCTACGCAGACACGCCGGGACAGATCCTATCGGTTGAAAAGTATCTGGACGGATGGCTCGACGCCCGGAAGCCGACCTTGAAATCCAGCACGTACCAAGGGTATCGGAGCATTGTGCTCGGACTGCTGATCCCCAAGTTCGGCAAAGAAATGCTCGGCGACCTGAAATGGCCCGCAATTAAGTCCTGGCTCGCAGGCCTTGGCGGCGACAAGCCGGTGAGCAATAAGCGACTTTCCAACATTCAAAGCTGCCTCCGGTCGGCGCTGAATGATGCGGTCGAGGACGAGCTACTAGACGAGAACTGCATGCGGGGTCGGCACTACAGCAGGCAGGCCCAGCCGGTTGAGGAAGGCGACGACGATGAGGTCGATCCGTTCACGCCCGACGAGCAGGCGGCGATCCTGAGCGAGTTGCCGGAACAGACCCGCAACTATGCCCTCTTCGCCCTCTGGACGGGACTTCGGCCCAGTGAGCAGATAGCACTGAACTGGTCAGACGTAGATTTTGCCCGCGGCGTTGTGCTGGTGCGCAAAGCCATCACACGGGCCGCTAAGGGAGTAGCAGAGCTTCCTAAAACGAAATCCAGCCGGCGGGAGGTCAAGATATTGGCGCCGGCCCTGGCGGCGATCAACGGCCAGAAAGCGCACACCTGGGTAGGCGCAGAACCTCACGGGGAATTATTCCGGAACCCGGGAACGGGAGAGCGATGGTCGAGCAGCCAGGCGGTTCAGAAAGTCTGGGCCACGGCGCTGAAGCGCGCGAAGGTGAGATATCGACGCCCGTATCAGATGCGCCACACGTTCGCCAGCATGATGCTATCGGCGGGCGAACACCCCATGTGGGTAGCGCAGCAGATGGGCCACAAGGACTGGGCCA
The DNA here is from genome assembly GCF_001298995.1 of Achromobacter sp. 2789STDY5608615. Taxonomy (NCBI): domain Bacteria; kingdom Pseudomonadati; phylum Pseudomonadota; class Betaproteobacteria; order Burkholderiales; family Alcaligenaceae; genus Achromobacter; species Achromobacter sp. 2789STDY5608615. The sequence goes on along the minus strand of NZ_CYTY01000011.1, from coordinate 131,652 downwards.
TGATCATCCGCGTATACGGGAAATGGATGCCTTCAGCTGATCTGAACGCCGGCGGCAAGGCCGTCGATCTGTTCGGGGAAAAGCTGGCATTAAGCAGTCATTCCGGAGCCAAATCAGCCCCAAAACAGCCAAAAACAATGACAGGTTAAAAACCTAAGTCATTGTTTTTGCTGGATAAGGTTGGTGCGAAGGAGGGGACTCGAACCCCTACACCTGTTACGGCGTCAGGACCTAAACCTGGTGCGTCTACCAATTTCGCCACCTTCGCGATAGGCCAAGCCCGCTATTGTAGCTTGCTTGTTAAAATCTTGCGTCATGAATCCGCGCCTCGATGCCCTGCACCCCTACCCGTTCGAAAAACTGCGCGCCCTGCTGGCCTCGGCCAGCGCGCAGCCGGACGGCCTGACGCCCATCAACCTGTCGATCGGCGAGCCCAAACACGCCGCGCCGGAGCGCGTCGCGCAGGCCATCCGCGACAGCCTCGGCGGGCTGTCGGTGTACCCGTCGACCAAGGGCGATCCCGCGCTGCGCCAGGCCATCGCCAACTGGCTGGCGTCGCGCTACAGCATTCCGGCGCCGGACGCCGAGACCCAGGTGCTGCCGGCGCTGGGCTCGCGCGAAGCGCTGTTCGCCTTCACCCAGACGGTGATCGATCCGGCGGCCGGGTCGGTGGTGATCTGCCCCAACCCGTTCTACCAGATCTACGAGGGCGCCACGCTGCTGGCCGGCGCCACGCCCTACTACGTCAACGCCGACGCGCTGCGCAATTTCGCCTGCGACTGGAACCAGGTGCCGGACGAGGTCTGGAAAAAGACCCGCATGGTGTTCGTCTGCTCGCCCGGCAACCCGGCCGGCAACGTCATGACGCTGGACGAATGGGAAGACCTGTTCGCCCTGTCCGACCGCCACGGCTTCGTGATCGCCTCCGACGAGTGCTATTCCGAGATCTACCTGGACGAAGGCAATCCGCCGCTGGGCGGCCTGCAGGCGGCGCGCCGCCTGGGCCGCAACGACTACCGCAACCTGGTGGCGTTCTCCAGCCTGTCCAAGCGCTCGAACGTGCCGGGCCTGCGCTCGGGTTTCGTGGCGGGCGACGCCGCGCTGATCGGCCGCTTCCTGCGCTACCGCACGTATCATGGCAGCGCCATAAGCCCGCTGGTGTCGGCGGCCAGCATCGCCGCCTGGACCGACGAGGCCCACGTCAAGGACAACCGCCGCCTGTACCGCGAGAAATTCGAGGCCGTGCTGCCGATCCTGCGGAACGTGCTGGACGTGCAGCGTCCCCAGGCCTCGTTCTACCTGTGGGCGGCCACCCCGGGTTCGGATACCGCGTTCGCGCGCGACCTTTATGGCCGTACCGGTGTTACCGTGCTGCCGGGCAGTTTCCTGGCGCGCGAGGCGCACGGTGTGAATCCCGGGCAGGGGCGCATCCGCCTGGCCCTGGTGGCGCCTTTGGCCGACTGCGTGCAGGCGGCCGAACGCATCGCCCATTTCGTACATACTTCTGTTTGATCAACCTTTTTTGAAAAGCTGAGCCGCTATGACTCTCGACCTGCAGACCACCATCGAAAAAGCCTGGGACGACCGGGCCAACCTGTCGCCCTCCGACGCCAGCGCCGAAGTGCGCGAAGCCGTCGAACACACCATCGACGGGCTGGACCTGGGCCGCCTGCGCGTGGCCGAGAAAATCAACGACGACTGGGTCGTGCACCAGTGGATCAAGAAGGCCGTGCTGCTGTCGTTCCGCCTGTACGACAACGCCATCATGGGCCAGGCCCCGCTGCAGTTCTACGACAAGGTGCCGCTCAAGTTCTCGGAATACGGCGACAACGCCTTCAAGCAAGGCGGCTACCGCGTGGTGCCGCCCGCCGTCGCCCGCCGCGGCGCCTTCATCGGCCGCAACGTGGTGCTGATGCCCTCGTACGTCAACATCGGCGCCTACGTCGATGAAGGCACCATGGTCGACACCTGGGCCACCGTCGGCTCGTGCGCCCAGATCGGCAAGAACGTCCACCTGTCCGGCGGCGTCGGCATCGGCGGCGTGCTCGAGCCGCTGCAGGCCAACCCCACCATCATCGAAGACAACTGCTTCATCGGCGCCCGCTCGGAAGTCGTCGAAGGCGTGATCGTCGAAGAGAACTCGGTGCTGGCCATGGGCGTGTACCTGTCGCAAAGCACCAAGATCTATGACCGCGCCACGGGCAAGATCACCTACGGCCGCGTGCCGTCGGGCTCGGTGGTGGTGCCGGGCTCGCTGCCCTCGGCCGACGGCTCGCACAGCCTGGCCTGCGCCGTCATCGTCAAGCGTGTCGACGCGCAGACCCGCGCCAAGACCAGCATCAACGATCTGCTGAGGGCGTAAATGTCGGCCACGGTTGTTCTGGATCTGGTCAAGGACCTGATCGCCCGTCCGTCGGTCACCCCGGCGGACGCCGATTGCCAGGCGACGCTGGCGGCGCGCCTGGCGCCGCTCGGCTTCACCTGCGAAACCATCGCCCAGGGCGGCGTCACCAACCTGTGGGCGCGCCGTGGCAACACCGCGCCGCTGGTGGTCTTCGCCGGCCACACCGACGTGGTGCCGCCGGGCCCGCGCGCGAAGTGGGAAAGCGACCCGTTCGTGCCCACCGAGCGTGACGGCTACCTGTACGGCCGCGGCGCCGCCGACATGAAGAGCTCGATCGCCGCCTTCGTGGTGGCGGCCGAGGAATTCGTGGCGGCCCACCCGCAGCACGGCGGCTCGATCGCCCTCCTGATCACGTCCGACGAGGAAGGCCCGTCGATCGACGGCACCGCCATCGTCTGTGACGCGCTCAAGGCGCGCGGCGAGCAGATGGACTACTGCATCGTCGGCGAACCCACCTCGGGCGACGTGCTCGGCGACACCTGCAAGAACGGTCGCCGCGGCTCGCTGTCGGGCACGTTGACGGTCAAGGGCATCCAGGGCCACGTGGCCTATCCGCACCTGGCGCGCAACCCGGTGCACCAGCTGGCGCCGGCGCTGGCCGAGATCGTCGCGATCGAGTGGGACCAGGGCAACGAGTACTTCCCGCCGACCACGTTCCAGGTCTCGAACCTGAACTCGGGCACGGGCGCCACCAACGTGGTGCCGGGCGACGCCGTGGCGCTGTTCAACTTCCGCTTCGCCACCGCCAGCACGCCGGAAAGCCTGCAGGCGCGGGTGCACGAAGTGCTGGACCGCCATGGCCTGGAATACACGCTGGACTGGGAACTGGGCGGCGAGCCCTTCCTGACCCCGCGCGGCTCGCTGACGGATGCGCTGGTCAAGGCCATCCGCGAGGAAACCGGCGTGACGGCCGAGCTGTCGACCACCGGCGGCACGTCCGATGGCCGCTTCATCGCCAAGATCTGCCCGCAGGTCATCGAGTTCGGCCCCTGCAACGCCACGATCCACAAGGTCAACGAGCGCATCGAGCTGGCCTCGCTGGACCCGTTGAAAAACATCTATCGGCGCACGCTGGAAAACCTCCTGCCCGCCAAGTAAAAAGCCTCTCATGTATCAATCCGCCCGCCAAGAACTGCTGACCCTGCGCGACCTGATCCGCTATGGCGTATCGCGCCTGAACGCCGCCCAGGTGGCGCTGGGACACGGCAGCGACAACGCCTGGGACGAGACGGTCTATCTGGTCCTGCACGCGCTGCACCTGCCGCTGGACACGCTGGAGCCCTTCCTGGACGCCCGCGTGCTCAGCGAAGAACGCAACCGCGTGCTGGAGCTGATCGACCGCCGCGTCACCGAGCGCGTGCCGGCCGCGTATCTCACCAACGAGGCCTGGCTGCGCGGGCATCGCTTCTACGTGGACGCGCGCGTCATCGTGCCGCGCTCGCCCATCGCGGAGCTGCTGGACGAAGGCCTGTCGCCCTGGGTGCAGGACGCGCAGGCCGTCGACAGCGTGCTGGACATGTGCACGGGTTCGGGCTGCCTGGCGATCCTGTCGGCGCTGGCCTTCCCCTATGCCCAGGTCGACGCCGTCGACGTGTCGCCCGACGCGCTCGAGGTCGCCCGCCGCAACGTCGACGACTACGGCCTGGCCGACCGGCTGGCGCTGCACCAGAGCGATCTGTTCGACAACCTGCCGGAACGCCAGTACGACGTGATCGTCTGCAACCCGCCCTACGTCAACAGCGGCTCGATGGACGTGCTACCGCAGGAATATCGCCACGAGCCGCAACTGGCCCTGGCCGGCGGCACGGATGGCATGGACCTGGTGCGCCGCATCCTGCAGGCCGCGCCGCGCTACCTGTCGGAGAACGGCGTGCTGGTGCTGGAGATCGGCCACGAGCGCGATTTCTTCGAAGCCGCCTTCCCTGAGCTGTCGCCGGTGTGGCTGGATACGGAGGAAGCCTCCGACCAGTTGCTGCTGCTGACCCGCGAGCAGTTGACGACGTGATCCGCGCCTCTGGATTGACCCTGCGCCGCGGCACCAAGGTGCTGCTGGACGATGCCGAATTCGTGGTGCACCCGGGCGAGCGCGTCGGCATCGTCGGCAAGAACGGCGCCGGCAAGTCATCGCTGTTCGCGCTGCTGACCGGCGCGCTGGACCTGGACGCCGGCAACCTGGCGCTGCCGGCCGGCTGGCGCATCGCCAGCGTCGAACAGGAACTGCATGCCGACGACCGCCCCGCGCGTGAATTCGTCATCGACGGCGACACGCCGCTGCGCGCGCTGCAGGCGCGCCGCGCCGAACTCACCGACGACCAGGGCACGCAGATCGCCGAGGTCGAGGCGGCGCTGGTCGAGGCCGGCGCCTGGAGCGCGGCCTCGCGCGCCGAACAGCTGCTGGCCGGCCTGGGCTTCAAGCCGGCCGAATGGAGCCAGCCGGTGGCGAGCTTCTCCGGCGGCTGGCGCATGCGCCTGGCGCTGGCGCGCGCGCTGATGGCGCCGTCCGAGCTGCTGCTGCTGGACGAGCCCACCAACCACCTGGACCTGGACGCCATGCTGTGGCTGGAGAAATGGCTGGCCGCCTATCCCGGCACCGTCATGCTGATCTCCCACGACACCGAGTTCCTGGACGCGGTGGCCAAGTCCATCCTGCATTTCGATCACGCCAAGCTGGTGCGCTACCGCGGCGGCTACGGCGACTTCCTGACGCAGCGCGCCGAGCGCCTGCGCCAGACCAACATCGCCTACGAGCGCCAGACCCGCGAAACCGCGCGCCTGCAAGGCTTCATCGACCGCTTCAAGGCCAAGGCCTCCAAGGCCAAGCAGGCCCAGAGCCGGGTCAAGGCCCTGGCGCGCATGCAGGTGCTGGCGCCGCTTCAGGCCGAGGCCGGCATCGACATCCGCATCCCCTCGCCCGAGCAGGTGCCGGATCCGCTGCTGACGCTGGAACACCTGTCGGCCGGCTATACCGACGCGGCCGGCAACGATGTGCCGATCCTGCGCGACGTGACGCTGATGGTGCGCGCCGGCAGCCGCGTCGGCGTGCTGGGCGCCAACGGCGCCGGCAAGAGCACGCTGATCAAGACCCTGGCCGAGGAACTGCCGGTGCAGGCCGGCGAACGCCGCGCCTCGCGCGGGCTGGCGATCGGCTACCTCCACCAGCACCAGCTCGACATGCTGGACGTGGACAGCACGCCGCTGGCCCATCTGGCGCGGCTGTCGCCGGAAACGCGCGAGCAGGAGCTGCGCAATTACCTGGGCGGCTTCGGCTTCTCGGGCGACACGGTCAACAGCAAGGTCGGCCCGATGTCGGGCGGCGAAAAGGCTCGCCTGGCGCTGTCGCTGATCGTCTGGCAGAAGCCCAACCTGCTGCTGCTGGACGAACCCAGCAACCACCTGGACGTCGAGACGCGCGAGGCCCTGGCCGCCGCGCTGGCCGAGTTCGGCGGCAGCATGCTGCTGGTCTCGCACGATCGCCACCTGCTGCGCACCACCGTGGACAGCTTCTGGATCGTGGCCGACGGCGCCGTGCGCGAATTCGACGGCGACCTGGAGGACTACCGCGACTGGCTCGCCGCCCGCAACGCCGGCGAACGCGCCGAGGCCGCCCGCGAAAACGCCGAGAACGGCGAGGCCGTGGTCGACCGCAAGGCGCAACGCCGCGCCGAGGCCGAACAACGCCAACGCCTGTCGGCGCTGCGCAAGCCGCTGGAAGCCAAGCTGGCCAAGGTCGAGACCGAGATGGAGAAGCTGCGCGTCAAGCTGCAGGCGCTGGACGGCGTCATCGCCGACCCGGACCTGTATTCCGACGCGCGCCGCGCCGAACGCCAGAAGGTCATGGCCGAGCACGGCGAACACGGCAAGCGCCTGGAAACGCTGGAAGAGCAGTGGCTCGAACTGCAGGGCTCGCTGGAAGAAATCGAACAGGGCGAAGCCTGATCGACGGGCGGACGGCGCGCGCCGTCCGCGCTTTCCCACGACAGTGAAATGTGCATTAACAATAATAATTATCATTTATAATATGCAGCGAATCTGACTCTATCTGGCGCCCGCCGTCAGCGACATGTCTTCGCTTACCGATGTATTTCTCCGGCACTACCGCGAAGTGCTGGGCTTCCTGGCCATGCGCACCGGCTCGCGCGACGTGGCCCAGGACTGCGCCCAGGACACGTGGATCAAGCTGGCCGAGTTCAAGGACAGGACCCTTCCGGACAACGACCGCGCCTATGTCTTCCGGGTGGCGGCCAACATCGCCACCGACTGGCATCGCCGGCGCGGCCGTGAAATGGGCGCGGTCGCCGACTACGCCGCCGCGCAGCCGCCGGCCTTCGAGGCCGACACGCTGGAGGTCGCCTCGGCCAACCAGTTGCTGCGGCGGCTCGAAGCCGCCCTGCTGCGCCAGCCGCGCCGCAGCCTCGACGTGTTCGTCCTGCATCGCCACGAAGGCCTGACCTACCGCGCCATCGCCGAACGCTTCGCCATCTCGGTCAGCGCGGTCGAAAAGCACATGATGCGCATCCTGCTGGCCTGCGACCAGGCCCTGACCGCGTGAACAAGGCCGCCGCCCACGGCAACGCCACGGCCGCCGACGAACAGGCCTCGCGCTGGGTCATCCGCCACAGCGGCCAGCCGCTGGACGCGCAGACACAGGCCGAATTCGACACCTGGTACCACGCCGATCCCCGCCATGCCGCCGCCTACGACCGCCTGGCGCGCGTCTGGCGCCGCATGGGCGAGATCGACCGAGGCAAGCTGACCGTCCGCCCGCCGCGCAAACGCCGCGTGGTACTGGCCCTGGCGCTGGTCACTGCCGCGGGCATGGCCGCCTATACCCTGCGCGACTTCCAGCCGGGCGCCGACTACGCCAGCGGCACGCAACCGCTGCGCGTCGCCCTGCCCGACGGCTCGCGCGCCATCCTCGATGCGCATTCGGCCATCGCCGTGGACTTCGGAGCGGGCAAGCGCGAAGTGCGCCTGCTGGCCGGCCAGGCCCTGTTCGAGGCGACGCCCCGCGGCGCCGATGGCCCCGCCTTCACGGTCGTCACCGCGGACGCCAACGCCACGGCGCTGGGCACGCGCTACGCGGTCGCCCGCGATGCCGATGCGACCCGCGTCACCGTCTACCAGCATCAGGTGGCGGTGCAATGCCAGGCCTGCGCCGACGGGCAGCCACAGATCCTCGAACCGGGGCAACGCATCACGGTCTCGGCCGGCGGCATGATCCGCGACCCGGCGCCGCGCGAAACCGCCCCCGCCTGGAGCCAGGGACTGCTGGCCTTCAACGACACCGCGCTGCCCGACGCCGCCGCGCAGCTGGCGCGCTACACCGGCAAGCGCATCCTGGTGCTGGGCGAACTGGCGCGCGGCACCCGCGTGTCCGGCACGGCGAGCATCGCCGATCCCAAGCGCGCGCTCGACCTGCTGCTGGCGCAGACCAAGGTCGGCATCACCGATCTGCCCGGCCTGCTGATCCTGCGCTGAGGGATTTCTCTTGCAGGGCTGGCGGGTTCGGCGCGATCCGCATGGCCGGGCATCGCCTGCACCTCAGGCGCATCAGCTTCCCGCGACGCCGCCCTTTCACGCTCCCCGCTACTCGCGATATCCCGGACTGCGCTCGCCGTCTTCCGCTGGGATTCTCAATCAGTAAATAAGAATCAATATAAATTATTCATCAACTTTGCAATGAGGGGTTGCGTCCTACGCCGCGTCCTACGGCTGACATCAACACAGCGTAGGACGTTTTCATGCCTTTCCCTCTTGACCGCAAACGCCGGCCCAGCGCCTCGGCCGCCCTTCTTTGCGTCATGCTGGCCATTGCCGCGCCCGTCATCGCCCAGCCGCCCGCGCGCACCATTGTGTATGACATTCCGTCGCAGGCGCTGGGCGACGCCCTGCTCGCGCTCGGCCGCCAATCGGGCCTGGAGATCTCGTTCCCGCCAGCCGCCGTGGCCGGCAAGGTATCGCCCGCCCTGCAAGGCGAGTATTCCGCCCTGCTGGCGCTGGACCGCCTGCTGGCCGGTTCCGGCCTGGCCCTGCGCGCCGACGGCCCGGGCCGCTACATCGTCTTCGTCGACAAGACCCATCCCTTCTCCACCTCTCGGCTGGAGCCGGTGCGGGTCTACGGCGAGCAGGCCGGCGAACGCATCTACAGCCAGGAAGAGATCGCCGAAACGCCGTCGTCCAACCGCGACCTGAGCACGCTCGTGGCCAGCCACCCGGCGGTGCGCACCAACCCGGGCGTCAGCGGCTCGCAGAACCGCGGCTCGCTCAACGTCGAAGACATCTCCTTCCACGGCTCCAGCCCCTACCAGAACCTGTTCCAGATCGACGGCATCGACGCCACCAACCGCGTCGACCCGGCCAGCAAGAACCTCAACCTGCAGGTCGGCAACGTCCCCAGCAACCCGCAGTCGTACTTCGTCGACACCAGCCTGCTGGAGGCGGTGCGCGTGTACGACAGCTTCGTGCCGGTCGAATACGGCCGCTTCACCGGCGGCGTGGCCGATGCGCGCCTGCGTCGCTTCTCCGGCGAGAACCACCTGAAGTTCGACTACCGCTGGAACACCTCGAAGATGACGCAACAGCAGGTGTCCGAGGGCGAGGAGAACAGCTGGGCGCAGGGCCAGCCCGGCTATTCGCCCGAATGGAAGAAGCGCTTCTATTCGGCCGTGGGCGATTTCGCCTTCAACGACAAATCCGGCGTGGTGCTGGCCATGTCGCGCCGCGAATCCGACATCACGCGCTGGAACATGGGGGTGGACGACAAGGGCCAGCCGCAACAGGGCCAGGACACCTACCGCGACCGCGTCGACAACTTCCTGGGCAAGTTCAGCGTGCGCGCCAGCGCCGACACCACCGCCGACCTGACGCTCAAGTACAGCGACCGCAGCGAGACCTTGTCGAGCTACCTGTTCCGCGACACGCACTGGGACAACAACCACGGCGCCTACGGCCTGAGCGGCAACCTGGACCACCTGTTCCAGGGCGGCCGCGTCTCGCTGCAGGCCGGCTGGGACCATGCCACCAGCGATCGCCAGTCGGTCGGCGATGAACTGGTGACCTATCAACCCTACAGGCTGCCGCAATACACCGCGGGCGGCTTCGGCAAGGAGCAGACGCGGCAGGACACCTGGACCCTCAAGGGCCGCATCGATCTCGATCCCGTGCGCACCGGCATCTTCACCCACAGCCTGTACGCGGGCGCCGACCTGCAGCAGATCGACGCCGGCTTCAAGCGCTTCCAGGATTCGTATTCGTTCCGCCGCGCCTACAACAACAAGGGCACCTACCAGGACTTCAGCAAGGTCCACTACCTGCCCGGCACGGTCAACGTGAAATACAACATGGCCAGCGTGTACCTGTCCGACCGCATCGAATGGCAACGGCTGGCGCTGGATGCGGGCGTGCGCTACGACCGCGAGACCTTCCTGGGCAACACCAACCTGTCGCCGCGCACGCGCCTGGAATGGGACGTGCTGGGCTCGGGCGACACGCTGCTGAGCGCGGGCTGGTCGCGCTACTACGGCAGCGAGGTGCTGGAAACCGCGCTGGAAGCCGAGCGCAGCCGCCTGCGCCGGCAGGTGCTCGACAGCAAGGGAAGGCCCGTGACCGACGGCGGCAAGGAATACTTCGTGGACTACCGCGGCCTGCGCATGCCCTACGACGACGAATGGGCGGTCTCGCTGCGCCAGCGCATGGCGGGCATCGAGGGCCTGCTGAGCTACGTGCACCGCAATGGCCGCGACCAATGGACCAAGAGCGGCACGCAGGCCACGGGCTACACCTACAACAACGACGGCTTTTCCACCACCGACGGCGTCAGCCTGACGCTGCGCACGCTGGAACCCTGGCGCCTGGGTCCGACGCGCTGGAACATGCAGGCATCGTGGAGCTGGCAGAAGCGTAAGACCAACGGCGACCTGGTCACCGGCTACACGGCCGATGCGCGCGATCCGGATGACCGGGTGATCTACAACGGCTCGGAGATCCGCGCCATCGACCTGCCGCCCAGCACCTTCTACCAGCCCCAGGTCGCTACGCTCACGCTGATCGGCGCCTACCCGCGCGCCGGCCTGACCTGGAGCAACAAACTGAACTGGCGCAGCAAGCGCGACGCCACCATCCACGTCGGCGTCGGTCCGCGGCCGGATTACCTGGACCGCTACGAATCCGGCGAGCTGCCGTCGTACTGGACCTGGGACACCAAGCTGGCGTGGCAGCCGACCTTCGCGCGCAACCTGGAATTCACGGTGGAAGTGCTGAACCTGCTGAACCGCATGCCGGCGGTCACGGCCAGCAATCCCAACCTGAAGACCAACCGCAGCACGTTCCAGTCGGGACGCGAGCTGTGGTTGCAGGTGGGGTATCGGTTCTGAAGCAAGACTTGGCTCGACACGTCGCCTTCCTTCAGTCTTAGTTCGTCGCCCCCCCCATCGCTCATTCGCTGAGGGGTATGGGCTGCCAACACGTCCTATGACCAGCTTCACTCAGTCAAGGACGCTTACATGCCCATCCCCCTCGAACGCCGCCCGCGCCGCCGGTCCGATGTGTCGGCAGCACTCTTTTGCACGGTGCTGGCGCTTGCCGCGCCTGCCCTGGCGACGCCAACCGCCCGCGCCAATCTCTATGACCTGCCCGCACAGCCGCTGAGCGACGCCTTGCTCGCGCTGGGCCTTCAATCCGGCCTGGAAATCTCATTCCCGCCGGCCGCCGTGGCCGGCAAGACCGCCCCCGCCCTGCGGGGCGAGTATTCCGCCCTGACGGCCCTGAACCACCTGCTGACCGGCTCCGGACTGACGCTGCGCGCCGACGGGTCGGGTCGCTACGTCGTCTTCGTCGACAAGACCAACCCGTTCTCGGCATCACGGCTGGAACCGGTGCGCATCTACGGCGAACAGATCGGCGAACGCATCTATGGCCGCGAGGAGATCGCGCAAACGCCATCATCCAACCGCGACTTGAGCACATTGATGGCGACCCATCCGGCGGTGCGCACGAATCCGGGCGCGGCCGGGTCGCAGAATCGCGGATCACTGGATGTCGAGGATATTTCGTTTTACGGAGCGAGCCCGTATCAGAATCTGTTCCAGGTCGATGGCATGGATGCGTCCAATCGGGTGGACCCGGCCAGCAAGAACCTCAACCTTAAAACCAACAACATTGCCAGCAATTCACAATCGTATTTCGTTGACACCAGCCTACTGGAAGACGTGCGCGTCTACGACAATTCCATACCCGTCGAATATGGCCGCTTCACTGGTGGCGTGGTGGACGCCCGGCTACGCCGCTTCTCCGGCGAAAATCACTTGAAGCTGGATTACCGTTGGAACACTTCCAATATGACGCAGCAGCGCGTCGCGCAAGGTGACGCCAGCAAATGGGCGCAAGGCCGACCCGGCTATTCACCCATATGGCAAAAGCGCTTTTATACCGCTGTCGGCGATATTGCCTTCAACGACAAGGCCGGTGCTGTACTGACCTTGTCCCATCGCCAATCCGACATCACCCGCGCGAACATGGGTGTGGACGATGCCGGACAGCCGCTGCCCGGCCAAGCCACCTATCGTGACCGTATCGACAATTTCCTCGGCAAATTCAGTTTGCGCGCCGGCGCCGACACCGTGATCGACTTGGCGCTGAAATACAGCGACCGCAGCGAGACCTTGTCGAGCTATCTGTTCCGCGACACCCGCTGGGACAACAATCATGGAGCGCGAGGCGTCAGCCTCAACCTGGAACACCGGTTTACCCAAGGGCGCTTCTCTCTGCAAGGCGGTTGGGATACTGCGATGAGCAATCGCTATTCGTCAGACAATGAGTTAGTGACCCAAAGACCATTCGGGCTACCCAAATACACCACGGGCGGCCTGGGACGGGAGCAGACGCAGCAAGACACTTGGACCCTCAAAAGCCGCGTTGACCTCGCCCCCTTGCATACGGGCGTGCTCACGCATGGTTTATATGCCGGCGTGGACTTGCAGCGCGTCGATGCGGGATTCAAACGCTACCAGCAGTCGGCGTCCCTTCAACGCACCTATGGCCGTTCCGGCACTTACCGCGATTCGAGCAAAGACGTGTACCTTCCTGGCACGGTAGCCACGCGGTACGCCATGGCGAGCCTGTATCTGAACGACCGAATCGAATGGCGCCGTCTGGCCCTGGACTCGGGACTGCGCTACGACTACGAAACATTCCTCGGCAATAGCAATGTTTCGCCACGCACACGGCTGGAATGGGATATGTTCGGCTCGGGCAATACGCTGCTGAGCACCAGTTGGTCACGCTATGTCGGAGCAGGAATGCTGAATACCGCGCTGGAAGCTGAACGTGGCCGCCTGCGCAGGCGAGTGCTGGACAAAAGCGGCGCCCCTGTGGCCGATGGGGACCAGGAATATTTCGTCGATTACCGCGGATTACGCATGCCGTACGACGACGAATGGGCGGTGTCGCTGCGCCAACGCATGGCGGGTTTGCAAGGCGTTCTGGGTTACGTACGTCGCAATGGCCGCGATCAATGGGCCAAAAGCCAGACCGGCCGCGTCTTCGAGGATCGCTACCGGTACCGCAATAGCGGCCATTCCATCACCGACAGCGTGAGTCTGACCTTGAGTACGCTCGAACCCTGGCGCGCAGGCGAAACACGCTGGAACATGCGCACCAGCTGGAGTTGGCAACGCCGCAAGGCCAACAACGATCTTGCCAAGGGATACGGCGGAAGCTCGACGGATACCGACGAATTGGTCATCTATAACGATGTTCCGATTCGCGCCTTTGAACTTCCGGATATCACCTTCTATCAGCCACAGACTGCTAACCTGACATTGATCGGCGCATATCCACGCATGGGGCTGACCTGGAGCAATATGCTGAACTGGCGCAGCAAGCGCAATGCAATTATCTATGTAGGAAGAGGGCCGGCGCCAGCCCAGCTGGAGAAATACAAGTCGGGGGGCTTGGCATCCTTTTGGACCTGGGACACCAAGCTGACTTGGCAGCCCCCGTCGCTGCGCAACATGGAATTGACCGTCGAAGTACTCAATCTGCTGAATCGCATGCCCGCGCTCACCGCGAGCAATCCCAATTTCAAGGCCGACAACAGCCTATATCAATCGGGCCGCGAATTCTGGTTGCAGGTCGGCTACCGGTTCTAAGGCGGTCGATTGAGAAATCAGACCTCATACCGTAGAGCCTCAAGCCAGTTGTTCCTACGATGCTTCACAGCATTCCGCGAAACGCATCGGGCGTTCCGGTCGGACATGCTGCGTCGCGATGCGACGTCACGCTGGAGCATGAGAAATGGAACTCAGCCGATCCCAAGCCGAAACCAAAGCCGCCATCGTCGAGTATGGCGAGCAGCACGGATTCACCGACGACCTAATCCAGATAGCATCGGACTTTGCATATATCGAAACGTCGTTTGGATCATCCCTAAGGAATTCCAAATCGACCGCGTCGGGCTTATTCCAGTACACCGATGGCACCTGGAACGACTTCCACAGCGCACTGGGTGTCAAGAATGATCCAATGAACCAGATCGCTGCCTTGTACGACGATCTCGCCACCTACTCGTCCTGGTTCAACGACCCGGCCTCTAACGGCAACATTCCCGATGATTTGTCATTCGAAGAATATGCCTACATCAAGCACCATGATGGCCGGTCTACCGTCGACTTCAGCAACGCTCCCGGCCGTAAGATCTATCAGGACAGCATGGACGCCCTGCCTTCCGAAATCAGAAACGCCAATCCCGGGCCCTATCCAGGCGCACTGGCCATGGATGCGGATGCATACATCGGCTACGAGCCACCGGAGGACAGCGCAGGATGCATAAAACTAGGAGCCGATGGCAATTGGCATATCGACTACAACTTGGAGCCTTTGCTCGATGACGTAGAGAGGCAGAGCATTGTGGACCGAGATCCGACAGGCGCTTTCTATATCTACAGGTAACGCCCGACTCGGCAGGTACGCCGGCCCGCTCTGTATAAGATGAAGACTCACTGGAAGCACGTGAGGTCCGTCGGGCTTTGCGTAAATCAGACGACTCGCTCAAACATTTTATCCACACAACACTGAGGTCGACCCCACAAAGCCACGTCCCACCGTTGAAACCAACCAACGGTAGAACGCGCCCATGCCATTCGACTCCTATGACTACACCACACGCCCGTTAACCGCCAACGCCCTTATCCTTACCATAGTCTTGGCATATGTATGTCCCGCTCCCGCGGCCAGCCAGCCGTTGAACGATGCCGTCCGTCTATGCATCCCCGCTCTCCCCCTGGGCGACGCGCTGATCGAGCTGGGCCGTCAATCCGGCCTGGAGATCTCGTTCCCGCCCGCAGCGGTTGCGGGCAAAGTCTCTCCCGTCGTGCGCGGCAGGTTTCCCGCCCGGTTGGCGCTCGACCAGATGCTGGAAGGCTCCGGCCTGGCATTGCGCGCGGAGGGCGCGAACCGCTACCTCATCTACGTCGACCAGCCAGACCCGACCCACGCCTCGCGGCTCGATCCCGTGCGGGTCTATGGCGAACAGCTTGGCGAACGCGTCTACAGCCGCCAGGAGATCGCCACGACACCCTCGTCCAACCGTGATCTGAGCACCTTGGTGGCGACGCATCCCGCGGTGCGTACCAACCCCGGCGCCCACGGCGCGCAGAATCGCGGCTCGCTCGATATCGAGGACATTTCCTTCTACGGCGCCAGTCCCTACCAGAACCTGTTCCAGATCGATGGCATCGATGCCACCAACCGCGTCGATCCGGCCAACAAGAACCTGGCCCAGGTAGGCGGCAATGTCCCCAGCAATCCACAGTCGTATTTCATCGACGCCAGCCTGCTGGAAGCCGTGCACGTGCACGACAGTTTCGTGCCGGTGGAATACGGAAGATTCAATGGCGGCGTGGTGGACGCGCGCCTGCGCCGCTTTGCCGGCGAGAACCACCTGAAGTTCGACTATCGGTGGAACACCTCGAACATGACTCGCCAGCGCGTCTCGCCGGGCCAGGAGAACAAATGGACCCAAGGCGAGCCGGGCTTCACGCCTCGATGGCAAAAGCGCTTCTACTCGGTGGTGGCGGACATTGCCGTCAACGACAAGGCGGGCATGGTGCTGGCCATGTCGCATCGGCAATCCCGGATAGCGCGCTGGGGCCTGAGCGCGGATGACGCAGGCAAGTCGCTGCGCACGCCGAACAACTATCGCGACCGCATCGACAACTTCCTGGGCAAGTTCAGCGTGCGCCCCGACGCCGACACCCTGGTCGATCTGACGCTGAAATACAGCGATCGCAGCGAAGCGCTGACCAGCAACACGGCCCGCGACACGCAATACGCCAACAACCATGGCGCGTATGGCCTGGCCGCCCGCCTGGAACACCGATTGCCGGCGGCGCGCCTGACCCTGCAGGCCGGCTGGGACCATGCCATGAGCAACCGCCGTTCGACGAGCCGCGAATGGGTGACGACACGCCCCTACAGGCTGCCCGTGTACTTCAAGGGCGGCTTCGGCCGGGAACAAAAACAGCAGGACACCGTGCTGCTCAAGGGGCGGATCGATCTGGATCCGCTACGCGCCCGGGCATTCACGCACAACGTCTACGCGGGCATCGACGCGCAGCGGATCGACGCGGCCTTCAAGCGGCCGAAGCTATCGACCGCCTACACGCGCACCTACGGCAGCACGGGCGGCTACACAGACAGCAATAGGTACCTGTGGCGGCCGGGAACGGTGCGGGCGCGCAGCCAGACGGCGGCGCTGTATCTCTCTGATCGCGTCGAGTGGCGGCGCCTGGCGCTGGATGCCGGGCTGCGCTATGACCACGAGAGCCTGTTCGGCAGCCACAGTGTCGCGCCGCGCACGCGCCTGGATTGGGATGTGCTCGGATCAGGCGCCACCGTGCTGAGCGGAGGATGGTCCCGCTACTTCGGCGGCGCCGTGCTGGAAACCGCCCTGGAAGCCCGGCGCCTGCGCCTGCTGCAACAGTTGACCGACTTCCGCGGCAATCCCGTGCCCGCCGGCAAACAGGATTTTGCCGTGGACTACAGCGGGCTGCGCATGCCCTATGACGACGAATGGGCATTCTCGCTGCGCCAACGCATGGCGGGCCTGGAAGGCCTGCTGGGCTATGTCCGCCGCGACGGCCGGCGGCAGTGGATCAAGAGCGGCAAGATCAACACCGGTTTCACCTACCGCAACGGCGGCAACTCCACGACCGACGCCGTCAGCCTGACGCTACGCACGCTGGAACCCTGGCGAGCCGGTCCGACCCGTTGGCACCTGCAGGTCTCATGGAGCTGGCAGAAGCGCAAGACCAACACCGACCTGGCCAAGGGTTATGACGACAACGCGCGCGGCCCCAACGACAGGGTGATCTACAACGGCGCACCCATCCGCACCATCGACCTGCCGCCGCGAAGTTTCCACCAGCCCCAATTGGCCGCGCTCACGCTGACCGGCGCCTATCCGCGCGCCGGACTGACCTGGACCCATACGCTGAACTGGCGCGGCAGGCGCGACGACATCATCTATGTCGGCAGAGGCCCGGGCCCGTCCTTCCTCGATCGCTATCAATCCGGCGGCCTGCCCTCGTACTGGACCTGGGACACCCGGCTCTCGTGGCAGCCCCCCCCCGTCATGCCCAGGCTCGAACTGACCATCGACATCCTCAATCTGCTCAACCGCATGCCCGCGATCGTGGCCGGTAATCCCACGCTGGCAAGCAACAACGCCACCTATCAATCCGGCCGCGAACTCTGGCTGCAGGTCGGCTACCGCTTCTGACCGCAAATCAGACCAGGCACCATGGAGCGCCGGCGGCCTTGCCCCTACCATGCTTCGTGGCCATCCCGGCCATGGCGCATCAGCCTCGCCGCTGGAACCCGCGGGCCGCGCCACCACGCAGGAACACGCGCATGGCATTGAACCGAGCCCAAACCAGAATCAAAGCCGCCATCGTGGCCCACGGCAGGCGGCATGGCGTCAACGCCCCGACCATCCAGATCGCGGCGGACGTCGCCTATCTCGAATCATCGTTCGGCGCAGACTCTCACAGCGCCAGTCCCGGTTCGACCGCGTCCGGACTGTTCCGATACACCGACGAGGCCTGGCGCGAGCATCACTACACGCTGGGCAGCAAGGACGATCCGTCCAACCAGACCGCCGCCTTCTACAACGACTTGGCGCGCTACGTGTCCTGGTACACCAGCCCCGCCACCAATCGCCATATCCCCGACGACATGTCGCTGGGGGAATTCGTCTTCATCATGCACCACGGCGGCCGCGGCAGCATTCCATTGCCCAAGGACGTGGCCCTGGAACGCTACCGCAAAGAGGTCAACGACAAGACGCGGGCATTGACCGCCACCCACCCCGATCCCTACCCCGGCGCGCTGGTGATCAACGCCAACGCCTACACCGGCTACCGCGTCGAGGCGGACAGCGCGGGCTGCATCAAGCTGGCGCCCGATGGCGTGGCCTACATCGACTACATCCTGGAACCGCTGCTCTCCCAGGAAGAAAAACGGGCCATCGTCGCACGCGATCCGGACGGCGCATTCCATATTCTCGATGCCTGAGGCCGTGGCAAGCACGTTCCCGATGCCGGCGGCCTCGGCCGGCATGGGCTCGCGGGCGCGACGATGGTGGCGATACGGACTCCCGATGCCGGACCGTTCGCGCCCCAGGGCCCAACTTCAGGGCCCAACCTCAGCGCTCAATCGACAGATCGAGATCCATATAGATTATTCATCGCTTGGGCACTGAGGTATCGCCACCGTCGTTGCGTCCTACGTCTGACATCAACGCAACCCGGAACGTATCCATGCCCCTGCGTGGCAGCGCCAGGCCCCGGACGGGCGCCCTGACCGTCCCTCTTGGCGCCTCCCGTCTTGGCGCCACCAGTCTTGGCGCCTCCTATCTTCGCGCCTCTTTCCTTTGCGCCTCCTTTCTTTGCGCCCCGCCTCTTTACGCCGCCCATCCCGGTGCCGCCCCTCCTAGCGCCGTCCTGGCGCTGGCCGATACAGCCACCGCCGCCGACCAGGCCGATGCGCCCGCCTGCCACACGCAGGCGGGCTGGGACCTCGCCTGCCTGCGTGCGCGCTATGTCGGCCCCGCCGCCGGATGGCCCGCACCCACCATCGACGCCGGCGTGCACTGGGCCGAATGGGCGGCCGTCCCGCCGGCTTCCAGCCCGCCGCTGCAATGGACCGCCGCGAATGCCGGCCAGGCGGAACTGGCGGCCGACGTGGCCAGGCCAGCGGTCGTGACGCTCGGACAGATGCTGTTCTTCGATGCTCGCCTGTCGCGCAAGGGCCAGGTCTCCTGCGCCTCCTGTCACCAGCCGCAGCGCGCCTTCACCGACGGCCTGCCGCTGGCGGTGGGCGAGGACAAGCTGATGGGGCGGCGCCGCTCCACGCCGCTGTATGCCGCGCCCTTCGCGCCGCGCCTGTTCTGGGACGGCCGCGCGGCCAGCCTCAAGGAACAGGTGATGGGACCGCTGCACGACCCGCGGGAAATGAACCATGACGCTGTCGGGGCGGTGACTCGGTTGCGGGAGAACGACATGTATCCCGCGCGCTTCCTCGAGGCGTTCGGCGGCGCGCCGGCAGCGTCTTCTTCAACGGTTGCATCGGCTTCATCAGCGGCCGCCTCGACAGCATCGGCAACGGCAGCTACGACACCGGTGGCTCAGGCGCCAGCGGCATCGACACCGACATCCGCAGTCGACGCCGACCGCCTGGCGCGCGCGCTGGCCGCCTACGTGGCCTCGCTGCGGCCGGAGAAGACACGCTTCGACGATTTCCTGGCGGGCCGCGCCGATGCGCTGGACGACACCGAGCTGCTGGGCCTGCACCTGTTCCGCACCCAGGCGCGCTGCATGAATTGCCACAACGGCCCGCTGCTGAGCGACCACCAGTTCCACAACATCGGCCTGTCGTTCTACGGCCGCCGCAACCAGGACCTGGGGCGCTATGAGGCCACGCGCGATCCCGCCGATCTGGGCAAATTCCGCACGCCGAGCCTGCGCAACGTGGCGCAGGCCGGCCCGTGGATGCACAACGGCCTGTTTCCGGACCTGCGGGGGCTGCTGCGGATGTACAACGCCGGCATGGGCCGCGAAGCGCCGCCGGCCGATCCCCCGGACCCGTATGCGCCACGCAAGTCGGAGCACATCAAGCCGCTCGACCTGAGCCCGGCCGAGATCGACGCCCTGCTGGCGTTCCTGAAGACCTTGTAGCGCGCCGCGCCGGGCTGAAAAAAGAATGGCCGCGGCAATGCCGCGGCCATGGGCCTTTCGCTGCGCTGACGGCCGCGCCCTCGCGGAAGGCGGTCGTCAGGCGCGCGTCACGAGTAGGGACGCTCGCGCAACCGGGTGTGATGATCGACCACCGTGTCGATCACTTCGCGCAGGATGGTTTCGGCCAGGGCCGGCGGCACGCCGGCCTCTTCGGCCAGGCGCCGGATGCGCTGGACCTGCTGGTCTTCGCGCACCGGATCCACCAGATCCATGTCGTTGGCCTGCTTGAGTTCACCGATCATGTCCGTGCAGCGAAAGCGCACGCCGAGCAGCAGGATGATCTGCTGGTCGATCTCGTCGATTTCGGCGCGCAGCGATGCCAGTTCGGCTTTCGGGGAGTCTTGATTGGCCATGTCTTTCAACCTTGAACGATATCCAGCTTGGCGATGCCCAGCGCCAGCGTCTTGGCGCCGACATCGCGGAAATGGATTTCCGCCTGGGCATCCTGTCCCGCGCCGCTCAGGCTGACGATGGTGCCGTCGCCGAAACGCGCGTGGTGCACACCCTGTCCCACACGATACTGCTTGTCGCCCACCGTGACGCCGGAGGCCGTGCCGCGCGGTTGACGCGGCGCAATGGTGTTGGTCGGCTTGCGGCCAAACGCGTCGCCGCGGTTGCCGTTCCAGCCGCCGCCGGCGCTCAGGGCGGGCGCCAGCCCGGCCTTGGGCGACAGCCACTTCAGGTGCTGCTCGGGGATTTCGTCGAGGAAGCGCGACCGCATGGCGTAGCGCGTCTGGCCATGCAGCATGCGGCTTTGCGCCAGGCTGATGTACAGGCGCTGGCGCGCGCGGGTGATCGCCACGTACATGAGGCGGCGCTCTTCCTCCAGGCCGGACTGTTCCAGGATGCTGTTCTCGTGCGGGAACAGGCCTTCCTCGAGGCCGGTGATGAAGACGGCGTCGAACTCCAGGCCCTTGGCCGCGTGCACGGTCATGAGCTGCACGGCGTCCTGGCCCTGCTGCGCCTGGTTGTCGCCGGCTTCGAGCGCGGCATGCGACAGGAAGGCGGCCAGCGGCGTCAGGCCATCGGAAACCACCGGCGGCGCATCGACCACGCCGGGCATCAGCGTGCTGGAGGTGTCCTGGTCGGGCACCACGCCGGCGGGCATGCCGTCGTAGTTTTCCTCGGACGCGAACACCGCCGCGGCGGTGATCAGTTCGTTCAGGTTTTCGAGGCGCTCGGCGCCTTCGCGCTCGGCCTTGTAGTGCGCGTTCAGGCCGCTGGCCTCGAGCATGTGCTCGACCATTTCGGGCAGCGGCAGGTCGCGCGTTTCCTCGATCAGGCGATGGATCAGCTGGGCGAACTGGGCCAGGTTGGAGCCGCCCTTGCCCGCCACCAGCGCCACGGCCGCATACAGGCTGGAATCATGCGCGCGGGCCGCGTCGGCCAGCTGCTCCAGCGTGCGCGCGCCGATGCCGCGCGTCGGGAAGTTGACCACCCGCATCCACGAGGTGTCGTCGTGCGGATTGGACATCAGGCGCAGGTAGGCCAGCGCGTGCTTGATTTCCTGGCGCTCGAAGAAGCGCAGGCCGCCGTAGACCTTGTACGGAATGCCGGCCGAGAAGATGGCGTGCTCGATCACGCGCGACTGCGCGTTGCTGCGGTAGAGCACGGCGATCTCGCGGCGCAGGCTGCCTTCGTGGATCAGCGAGCGGATCTCGTCGACGATCCATTGCGCTTCCATGCCGTCCGAGGGCTGCTCGATGACGCGCACCGGCTCGCCCTCGCCCTGGTCGGTCCAGAGGTTCTTGCCCAGGCGGCCGCTGTTGTGGCCGATGAGCGCATTGGCGGAATCCAGGATGTGGCCGTACGAGCGGTAGTTCTGCTCCAGGCGGATGACGGTGCCGTGCGCGTAGTCGCGCTCGAAGTCGGACATGTTGCCGACGTTGGCGCCGCGGAACGCGTAGATGGACTGGTCGTCATCGCCCACGGCGAAGATCGCCGCGCCGCCGCCGGCCAGCAGCCGCAGCCACTTGTACTGCAGCGTGTTGGTGTCCTGGAACTCGTCGACCAGGATGTGGCGGAAACGGCGCTGGTAGTGCTCGCGCACCGGCGCGTTGCGCGACAGCAGTTCGTAGGCGCGCAGCAGCAGCTCGGCGAAGTCGACCACGCCTTCGCGTTGGCACTGGGCTTCGTAGAGCTGGTAGATCTCGATCAGGCGGCGGCGGTGCGCGTCATAGGCTTCGACGTCAGCGGGGCGCAGGCCCTCTTCCTTGGCGCCGTTGATGAAACGCTGCACGTCGCGCGGCGGATACTTCTCGTCGTCGACGCCGTTGGCCTTCATCAGCCGCTTGATGGCGGCGAGCTGGTCGGTGACGTCGAGGATCTGGAAGGTCTGCGGCAGGCCGGCGTCGCGATGGTGCGCGCGCAGCATGCGGTTGCACAGGCCGTGGAAGGTGCCGATCCAGAGGCCGCGCGTATCGATCGGCAGGATGGCCGACATGCGCGCCAGCATCTCGCGGGCGGCCTTGTTGGTGAACGTGACGGCCAGCAGCCCAAAAGGCGAGGCCTGGCCGGTTTGAATCAGCCAGGCCATGCGGGTGGTGAGCACCCGGGTCTTGCCGCTGCCCGCCCCGGCCAGGACCAGGGCGTGCTGCGGTTCTAACGTTACTGCGGCGCGTTGTTCAGGATTGAGCTTCTCTAGCATCATGCCGCGTAGCGGCGCAGACGTTGAGCGAATTGCTCGAGCCCGGCGATGCCGCTTTGCTGGGCGCGCTGGCACCAGGCCTGCAGGTCATGGAGGAGCTGTTCGCTGCTGGCGCTGGAGCTTTCCCAGATACGGCCGAGTTCGCGGCGCATCTGCACCAGCGTCGACAGCGACTGGTTCTGGGCGATGGCCTTGTCCACGGCTTCGAGCTGTTCCGGCTGGAGGATGTCCTCGTTGCGGTGGATGGCGCGGCGCACCTTGTGCAGCTTGTTCCAGCCGCAATCGGCGTTGCCGTCCTGGCGCGAGGCCTTCAGCTTGGCGAGTTCTTCGCGGGCGGCGCTCTTGATCACGTCCGCGTAGCGGGCCATGACTTCGTAGCGGTGCGTGATCACGCCCTGCAGCGTGCGCAGGTCGATGCCGGTCTTGGAATCATCCAGCTTGAGCTTGGGCGCGACCTTCTTGATCTTGGCCAGGCCCAGGAACTTCAGGATGTTGATGTAGCACCAGCCGATGTCGAATTCGTACCACTTGGCCGAGAACTTGGCCGACGTGCCGTGGGCGTGATGGTTGTTGTGCAGCTCTTCGCCGCCGATCACGATGCCCCAGGGGAACACGTTGGTGCTGGTGTCCGGGCTATTGTAGTTGCGGTAGCCCCAGTAGTGGCCGATGCCGTTGACGACGCCGGCCGCCCAGAAGGGGATCCAGGCCATCTGCACCGCCCACACCGTGACGCCGATCGCGCCGAACAGGGCGATGTCGATGGCGAGCATGGTCAGCACGCCCCACAGGCTGTGCTTGCTGTAGACGTTGCGTTCGAGCCAGTCGTCAGGCGTGCCGTGGCCGAACTTGGCCATGGTTTCCTTGTTGTTGGATTCTTCGCGGTAGAGCTCGGCGCCGCGGAACAACACCTTCCAGATGCCGAACAGGATGGGCGAATGGGGATCGCCTTCCTTTTCGCACTTGGCGTGGTGCTTGCGGTGGATGGCAACCCATTCCTTGGTGACCATGCCGGTCGTCATCCAGAGCCAGAACCGGAAGAAGTGCATCACGGCCGGATGCAGATCCAGGCCCCGGTGCGCCTGGCTGCGGTGCAGGAAGACGGTAACGGACACGATCGTGATGTGCGTCACGACCAGGGTGAAAACGACGACCTGCCACCAAGTCGCTTGGGTCAGACCGCCGGCAATGAAGGAGAGGATGTAATCCATAAAGCTGTAATGAGCCTCGCTTGAAGAGTGCCTGAAGTTTAGCTTACCTTTGCCGCGTTATGACAATGGAGTTTCAAAATAGTTTTTGAGGGAAATCAAGGACTAAGCCCTACTTTTGACCACACTGCGGCAGGCGCGCGACCGAGTCGGCGACCCTTGGCGACGATGACGGCGTGTCCCGGGCCGGGAAGCGCCCACGTCGGGCACTTCGTTTTGGCTACATTCCGTGATTAAAGTTCCTGTCAGGCTGGGGCGCTGTCTTGCGGGCGCCACGCGTCTGGCGCACACTTCGGTCCGCCATCACCGTCACCGCCGTTCCCCTCCCGCGATGTTCCTCGAAAAAATCCGTCCCCATTTTGTCGCCCTTCTGACCATCACCGGCCTGGCCGCCATGGCGCCCGCCAGCGCCCAGTCGCTGAAAACCGGGGACGTAGCTGTGCTGGCGTCCTATTACGAGATCCGCGGCTCGGATTGCCTGGCGCTGCGCGCGCCACGCGTCACCATCACGCTGCAGCCGCGCCTGGGCGTCGCCAGCATCGTCCAGACGCGGGGCCAGTCCGGCGACTCGGGCCGTTGCGCATATAAGACAGTGCCGATCGCGCAACTGGTCTACCAGGCCAACCAACCCGGGTCGGATTCGCTGGCCTGGGAGGTGAAGTACCAGAACAAGACCATCGGAACCCGCCGCTACAGCGCCACGCTGGGCATCACGCCGGCTCCCTGAGCCGGCGCGAGGACCGGCCCGCTCAGGCGGCGGGCTTGTCCTGAGCAGCCTCGGCCGGGGCATCGGCCGTCACCGGCTCCCCCGCTTCCTGCGCCGCGGGCGTCTCGGCGTCCGCTTGCGCCAGCGCGGCGACTTCCTCCGGCGCTTCGGCGCCCGCTTCCGTCAGCTCGGCCGCTGCCGCCGGCGCTTCGGCCTGGGCTTCGCCTTCCGCGGCGGCCTCGCCCTTCTTGCGGCGCTCGAAGACGGCCGCGAAGAACCCGTCGGTGCCATGCACGTCGGGACGCAGCTGGACGTAGGGTCCTTCCAGCTTCAGGTTGTCGCAGCGGGCCGCCAGGATCTCGGCCGCATCCACGCGCTCGAAATCCGGGTGGCTGGCCAGGAAGCGATCGGCCTGCACCTCGTTTTCCTCGGCCAGCAGGCTGCAGGTGGCGTACACCAGCCGGCCGCCGGGCGCCACGCAGCGCGCGGCGCTGTTGAGGATGCGTTCCTGCAGCTGGCCCAGTTCGGCCAGCGACTCGGGGTGCTGGCGCCACTTCAGGTCGGGGTTGCGGCGCAAGGTGCCGATGCCGCTGCAAGGCGCGTCGACCAGCACGCGCTGGGCCTTGCCGGCCAGGCGCTTGACGCGGGCGTCGTTCTCGCTGTCGATCGCCACCGGCACCACGTTCGACAGGCCGCTGCGGGCAAAGCGCGGCTTGGCGCGCGCCAGGCGGGCGGCCGAGACGTCGAAGGCATAGAGGCGGCCGGTCGAACGCATCAGCGCGCCCAGCAGCAGGGTCTTGCCGCCGGCGCCGGCGCAGAAATCGATGATCATTTCGCCGCGGCGCGGGGCCACCAGCAGGGCCAGCAACTGGCTGCCCTCGTCCTGCACCTCGATGCTGCCGTTCTCGAACTGCGGCCAGCGGTTGATGGCCGGACGGCCTTCCATGCGGATACCCCAGGGCGAGTACGGCATGCCCACGGGTTCGTAGCGGCCGGCGCTCTGCTGCAGTTCGGTAAGCATGGCGTCGCGCTCGACCTTGAGCGGATTGACGCGCAGGTCCAGGCTGGCCTGGCGGTTGAGCGCCTCGATCAGGGTTTCCGGGCTCTCCATGGCGCCCAGGCGCTCATCGAGCCAGTCGGGGATGCTGCCGCGCACGGCGCGGGGCAGCGTCGCCAGGTTGATCTGCAGCACGCGTTGCAGCCATTCGGCCTCGGCCGCGTCCAGGCCTTCCTGCAGCGCTTCCGCGCCCAGGGTGGCGGCCAGGCCGAGGATGGCCAGGCGGCGCGAAGCCGGGCCGACGCCGCTTTCGCCGAACTGGCGGTAGCGGCGCAGGTGGCGCAGCACGTCGTAGACGGCTTCGGCGACCTCGGAACGGTCGCGCGCGCCCAGGCCGGGGTGGCCGCGCAGCCAGTGCGACAGGGCGGCGTCGGCCGGGTAGGTCCATTGCAGGATCTCGCCCAGCACACGCTGCACCTGGTCGATGCGGCTGGCGGCGTAGGACAGGCGCGGACGGTTGAACTGCGGCTTTTGCGGCGCGGCGTCGCGCGGGCCGTGGCCTTCGCGGCGGTCGGAGCGGTCGGAGCCGTAGGCGCCGCGCTCGCCGTCACGGCCTTCGCCGCGCTGGGAGCCGTAGGACGGACGCGAATCCGGGCGGCCATAGCCTTCACGGCGGTCCGAGCCGAAGGAGCCACGCTCGCCGCCACGGCCTTCGCCGCGTTGGGAACCGTAGGACGGACGCGAATCCGGACGGCCCTGGCCCTCACGGCGGTCCGAACCGAAGGAGCCGCGTTCACCGCCACGGCCTTCGCCGCGTTGGGAGCCGTAGGACGGGCGCGAATCCGGGCGGCCATAGCCTTCACGGCGGTCCGAACCGAAGGAGCCGCGTTCGCCGCCACGGCCTTCGCCACGCTCTGAGCCGTAGGACGGGCGCGAATCCGGGCGGCCATAGCCTTCACGGCGGTCCGAACCGAAGGAGCCGCGTTCACCGCCACGACCTTCACCCCGCTGGGAGCCGTACGACGGGCGCGAATCCGGACGGCCCTGGCCTTCACGGCGATCCGAATTGAAGGAACCGCGTTCGCCGCCACGGCCTTCACCCCGCTGGGAACCGTAGGACGGACGCGAGTCCGGGCGGCCCTGGCCTTCGCGGCGGTCCGAATTGAAGGAACCGCGTTCGCCGCCACGGCCTTCACCGCGCGGGGAGCCGTAGGACGGCCGCGAATCCGGGCGGCCCTGGCCTTCGCGGCGGTCCGAATTGAAGGAACCGCGTTCGCCGCCCCGGCCCTGGCCTTCACGACGCTCCGAACCATACGAGCCACGCTCGCCACGGCCCTCGCCGCGGCCGCCCTCGTAGGAGGGACGAGGCGTCGGGCGCCCCGAGCCTTCGCGACGGTCGCCGAAGGAAGCGCGTTCGCCGCGACCTTCGCCGCGCGGCGCGTCATAGGACGGGCGCGGGGTCGGACGGCTGTCGCGGCGTTCGTCCGGACGGCCTTCGCGGTCACCGGCGGCGCGCTCGGCACGGGGCGCGCGTTCCTGCGCGCCGCGGGCCTCGCCCTTGGGGCGCGAGAAGAAGGACCGGCCGTCGCGGCCTTCGGCAGCCGGACGGGAACGCGGAGATTGGGGTTTGCTCATGGTGTATTCCAGTGGGGCGGCCAGGCGCCGCCCGATAAAAGCGATTCAGGGACCGTCAGGCGGCCCGCGGTGCGCAACGGCGGCGCTCAAGCCGCCGCGGACCAGGTGAACAGGCGGTCAGGATCGCCCTGCACGTCCACCCGGTGGTCATTCGTCAGGGTAACCCGGCCTTCGGCCAGCCAGCGCACGGCGGTCGGAAAAGCCTGGTGTTCGACTTCCAGCACGCGCTCGGCCAGCATTTCGGGCGTGTCGCCGGCCAGGACCGGCACGCAGCCCTGGGCGATGATGGGACCGTGGTCCAGCACCGGCGTCACGAAATGCACGGTGCAACCATGCACCCGCACGCCGGTGGCCAGCGCCTGGGCGTGCGTGTGCAGGCCGGGGAACGCCGGCAGCAGCGACGGGTGGATGTTGACCAGGCGGCCGCTGTAGCGGTTGACGAAGCCGGGGGTCAGCACCCGCATGAAGCCGGCCAGGATGACGTAATCCGGCGCGTGCAGGTCGATTTCAGCGGCCAGCGCGGCGTCGAAGGCTTCGCGGCTGGCATAGTCCTTGTGGTACAGCGCCGCGGTGGCGATGCCCTGGGCGGCGGCCCATTCCAGGCCGGCGGCGTCCGGGCGGCTGGCGATCACGGCGGCGATGCTGGCCGGCCAGCCCTGTTGGCGACAGGCCTCGACCAGGGCCTGCATGTTGCTGCCGCGTCCCGAGATCAGGATGACGATGCGGCGCGTTGTAGTAGAGGTTTCCGGCAAGATGAGCGATCCAAATTGGGGATGACGAACAATCCCGTAATCCAAAATTGTAAACTCTCGCTCGTGAAACCACCGCTGCGCATCTACCGATCCCTTCCGCCGCCCGCCCAGCGCGCTCCCAGCGCGCTGACCATCGGCAATTTCGACGGCGTCCACCGCGGACACCAGGCCATGCTGGCGCGGGTCTGCCAGGTCGCGCGCGACCGGGGCCTGACCCCGGCCGTGATGACCTTCGAGCCGCACCCGCGCGAGTACTTCGCCACGCTGAACCAGCGCCCCGAGCTGGCGCCGACCCGCATTTCCGGGCTGCGCGACAAGCTGGCGGCGCTGGCGCGCTACGGCGTGTCCCAGGTGGTGGTCGAGCGCTTCAACGCCCGCCTGGCCGAAATGTCGGCCAACGCCTTCATCGAGAACCTGCTGGTTCACGGCCTGGACACCAAATGGCTGCTGGTGGGCGAGGACTTCCGCTTCGGCCACAAGCGCAGCGGCGACATCGACCTGCTGCGCGAAGCCGGCCTGCGCCACGGCTTCGAGGTGCAGACCCTGGCCGACGTCACCGACCGCCACGGCCACCGCATTTCCAGTTCCGAGGTGCGCACCGCCCTGGCGGTGGGCGACCTGGACCGGGCCCGCCACCTGCTGGGCCACCCCTTCCATATCAGCGGCCACGTGATCCACGGCCAGAAGCTGGGCCGCACCCTGGGCTTTCCGACCATGAACCTGCGGGTGGCCGAGCGCTGCGCGGCCCGTTCCGGCATCTACGTGGTGCAGGTCTATGGCCTGGCCGAGCGCGCCCTGCCGGCGGTGGCCAGCCTGGGCGTGCGCCCGACGGTCGAGGACCGCGGACGCGTGCTGCTGGAAGCACACCTGCTCGACGAGACCGTCAACGCATACGGTAAACTCGTGCGTATCGAATTCCTGCAAAAGCTGCGGGACGAAGAAAAATTTCCTGACCTCCCTTCCCTGACTGCCGCCATCGCCGAAGACGCGCGAAACGCGCGCGCCTATTTTGCCGTTCATGGACTATAAAAAGACCCTCAACCTGCCCGATACCCCCTTCCCCATGCGGGGCGACCTCGCCAAGCGCGAGCCCGCCTGGATTGCGCAGTGGGAGGAAAACCACGTCTACCAGGCGATCCGCGCCGCCAGCCGCAGCCGTCCGCGCTTCGTGCTGCACGACGGTCCGCCCTACGCCAACGGTGACATCCACATCGGCCACGCGGTCAACAAGATCCTGAAGGACATCATCGTCAAGAGCCGCAACATGGCCGGCTATGACGCGCACTACGTGCCGGGCTGGGATTGCCACGGCATGCCGATCGAGATCCAGATCGAGAAGAAATACGGCAAGCACCTGCCCGTGGCCGAAGTGCAGTCCAAGGCACGCGCCTACGCGCTCGAGCAGATCGACCGCCAGCGCAAGGACTTCAAGCGCCTGGGCGTGCTGGGCGAGTGGGATCGTCCCTACATGACGATGAACTTCAGCAATGAAGCCGACGAGATCCGCGTGCTGGGCCGCATCCTGGACAAGGGTTACGTGTTCCGCGGCCTCAAGCCCGTGAACTGGTGTTTCGACTGTGGTTCGGCGCTGGCCGAGGCCGAGGTCGAGTACGCCGACCGCGTCGACCCGGCGGTGGACGTGGCCTTCCCGTTCGCCGAGCACGACAAGCTGGCCAAGGCCTTCGGCCTGGACAAGGTCGACGACGGCGCCATCGTCATCTGGACCACCACGCCCTGGACCATCCCGTCCAACCAGGCGCTGAACCTGCACCCCGAAATCGAATACGCGCTGGTGCGCGTGTCGCCCGCGCCCAAGTTCGGCCCGCTGCTGCTGATCGCGCGCGACCGCGTCGAGGCCTGCCTGAAGGCCTGGAACCTGGAAGGCGAAGTCATCGCCACCGCGCCGGGCGCGGCGCTGTCGGGTATCGAGTTCCGCCATCCGCTGGCGCAGTTCGAAGCCGCCTACGACCGCAAGGCCCCCGTCTACCTGGGCGACTACGTCACGGCCGACTCGGGCACCGGCGTAGTGCACTCGGCCCCCGCCTACGGTATCGAAGACTTCATCTCGTGCAAAGAGCACGGCATGAAGGACACCGACTTCATCAGCCCGGTCATGGGCGACGGCAAGTACGTCGACAGCCTGGCGCTGTTCGGCGGCCTGTCGATCTGGGACGCCAACCCCAAGATCGTCGAGGCCCTGAAGGAAGCCGGCGCGCTGATGCACGTCGAAAAGCACAAGCACAGCTACATGCACTGCTGGCGCCACAAGACGCCGATCATCTACCGCGCCACCAGCCAGTGGTTCGCCGGCATGGACGTGCGGCCCAAGGACGGCGGCCCGACCCTGCGTGAATCGGCGCTGGCCGGCATCGACGCCACGGCCTTCTACCCGGCCTGGGGCCGCGCCCGCCTGCACGCGATGATCGCCAACCGTCCGGACTGGACCCTGTCGCGCCAGCGCCAGTGGGGCACGCCGATGGCCTTCTTCGTGCACAAGGAAACCGGCGCGCTGCACCCGCGCACGGCCGAGCTGCTGGAACAGGTCGCGCAACGCGTCGAGCAAGGCGGCATCGAGGCCTGGCAGACGCTGGACCCGCGCGAGCTGCTGGGCGATGAAGCCGACCAATACGAAAAGAACCGCGACACGCTGGACGTGTGGTTCGACTCGGGCAGCACCCACGCCACCGTGCTGGGCGGCAAGGACGGCGATTTCGCCGGCTCGCACGGCGCCGAACTGGGCTGGCCCGCCGACCTCTACCTGGAAGGCTCCGACCAGCACCGCGGCTGGTTCCATTCGTCGCTGCTGACCGGCTGCATGCTGTACGGCCAGCCGCCCTACAAGGCCCTGCTGACGCACGGCTTCGTGGTGGACGGCCAGGGCCGCAAGATGAGCAAGTCGGTCGGCAACGTGATCGCGCCGCAGAAGGTGTCCGATTCGCTGGGCGCCGAAATCCTGCGCCTGTGGGTCGCCTCCACCGACTACTCGGGCGAGCTGTCGATCTCCGACGAGATCCTCAAGCGCGTGGTCGAAGGCTACCGCCGCATCCGCAACACGCTGCGCTTCCTGCTGGCCAACCTGGCCGACTTCGACGCCGTGTCGCAGTCCGTGCCCTACGGCGAGCTGTTCGAGATCGACCGCTATGCGCTGGCCATGACGGCGCAGATGCAGGCCGAGGTGCAGGGCCACTACGAACGCTACGACTTCCACCCGGCGGTCTCGCGCCTGCAGACGTTCTGCTCGGAAGACCTGGGCGCGTTCTACCTGGACATCCTGAAGGACCGCCTGTACACCTCGAAGGTGGACAGCGTGGCCCGCCGCTCGGCTCAGACCGCGCTGCTGGACATCACCCAGACGCTGCTCAAGCTGATGGCGCCGATCCTGTCGTTCACGGCCGAAGAGGCCTGGAAGGAACTGGTCGGCTCGGCCCTGAAGCACCAGGCCGACGCCGCCCGCGTCACCATCTTCACCGAGGTCTACCACGCGCTGCCGCCGTTCGCCGATGCCGAGGCCCTGTCGGCCAAGTGGACGCGCCTGCGCGCCATCCGCGCCGAGGTCCAGCGCAAGCTGGAGGAAGTGCGCACGGCCGGCGACATCGGTTCGTCGCTGCAGGCCGAGGTCGACCTGTACGCCAGCGGCGAAGACCAGCAGCTGCTGGCCAGCCTGGGCGACGACCTGCGCTTCGTGCTGATCGTCTCGCGCGCCACCGTGCACGCCGGCGAAGGCGAGACCCGCATCGAGGTGACGCCGTCCAAGCACAAGAAGTGCGAGCGCTGCTGGCACTGGCGCCTGGACGTGGGCCAGGATCCGGATCACCCCGAGATCTGCGGCCGCTGCGTGTCCAACCTGTTCGGCTCGGGCGAAGCCCGCGACAAGGCCTGAGCATGGCGGGCCCCCACGGCAACGCCGCCGCGGCGCCCGCCAGCGCCCCGCCCGCACGGGTGGGACGCTGGCTGGCGCTGGCCCTCGCCATCATCGTCCTGGACCAGCTGACCAAGGTGTACTTCAACACCTCGTACCAGTACGGCGAACGTCTGAACCTGCTGCCGTTCTTCGACTTCACGCTGCTGTACAACCGCGGCGCGGCATTCAGCTTCCTGGCGTCCGAGGAAGGCTGGCAGCGCTGGCTGTTCACCGGCCTGGGCATCGTCGCCGCCGTGGTCATCACCGTGATCCTGCGCCGCACCCGCGGCCAGCCGCGCTTCTGCCTGGCGCTGACCCTGATCCTGGGCGGCGCCATCGGCAACGTGATCGACCGGGTGGTGTATGGCCACGTGGTGGACTTCCTGCTGTTCTACTGGCGCGACTGGTATTTCCCGGCCTTCAACCTGGCGGACGTCGGCATCAGCTGCGGCGCCGTGCTGCTGGTGCTGGACGAGCTGCTGCGGGCCCGCAAGCCGCGCGCCTGACGCCCTCCCCGCCCCCTTCGAAACCCGGCCCTCGGCCGGGTTTTTGTCTATTTGAGCCCCCCCCTGCATGCATGGCGAACGGCGCGATGCGGCAATGCGGAATAAAATCACTGTCCGTTCCCTGATTTGACGGCATTCAAACCGCCGTCCGACACCCATGCTCGACCTCGCCCGCAAACGCATCGTCCTCGGCCTGACCGGCGGCATCGCCTGCTACAAAATCGCCGAGCTGGTGCGGCGCATGACCGAACAAGGCGCCGTCGTCGACGTGGTGATGACCGAAGCGGCCACGCACTTCATCACGCCGGTGACGATGCAGGCCCTGTCCGGCCGCCCGGTGTTCGTCGATGCCTGGGACCCGCGGGTGCCCAACAACATGGCGCACATCGACCTGACGCGCGGCGCCGACGCCGTGCTGATCGCGCCGGCCAGCACCGACTTCATGGCCAAGCTGGCCCACGGCATGGCCGACGACCTGCTGTCGACGCTGTGCGTGGCGCGCGCCTGCCCGCTGCTGGTGGCGCCCGCCATGAACCGCGAGATGTGGGCCAACCCGGCCACCCAGCGCAACGTGGCGCAACTGCGCGCCGACGGCATCAGCATCCTGGGCCCGTCGGCCGGCGAACAGGCCTGTGGCGAGACCGGCGACGGGCGCATGCTCGAAGCCCATGAAATCCTGACCGACCTGATCGCCTTCTTCCAGCCCAAGCTGCTGGCCGGCCGCCACGTGCTGCTGACCGCCGGCCCCACGTCCGAGCCGGTCGACCCGGTGCGCGTGCTGAGCAACCGCTCGTCGGGCAAGACCGGCTACGCCCTGGCGCGGGCCGCGCGCGAGGCCGGCGCCCGCGTCACGCTGATCACCGGCGCCACCGCCCTGCCCGTGCCGCGCGGCGTCACCGCCCTGTCGGTGATGACGGCGCGGCAGATGCACGACGCGGTGATGGCCAGCGCCGCCGATGCCGACATCTTCATCGCCGTGGCGGCCGTGGCCGACTGGCGCGTCAAGAACGTCAGCAACCAGAAGCTGAAGAAGACCAGCGAAGGCGGCGGCGCGCCGCAGATGGAATTCGAACCCAACCCCGACATCCTGGCCGAAGTGGCCAAGCTGCCGGACGGCCCGTGGTGCGTGGGCTTTGCCGCCGAGACCGAGAAGCTGGCCGAGCACGCCGAGGCCAAGCGCCAGCGCAAGGGCATCCCGCTCCTGGTGGGCAACCTGGCGCACAAGGTGATGGACGCCGACACCACCGAACTGGTGCTGTTCGACGCGCAGGGCGCGCACCCGCTGCCGGCCGCCGACAAGCTCGATGCCGCGCGCCGCCTGATCGCCGAGATCGCGGCCCGGCTGCCGGCCTGACACGCCCGCGTTCGTCCGGGCCAAAAAAAACGCCAGACGCGAGTCTGGCGTTTTTGTTTGCGGCGCCCGCCAAGGCCGGCGCGCGCGGTGGCCTTATTGTTCCAGGCTGATGTTGGCGGCGCGCACGATGTCGGCCCATTGCTTGCGGTCGTTCTCCAGGAACTGGCCGAACTTCTCGGGCGTCATGCCGCTGACCGGTTCCGAACCCAGGCCGGCCATCTTCTCGATCACCGACGGCTGCTTGAGCACGTCCTGCAGCGCCGCGTAGTAGGCGGCCAGCACGTCCGCCGGCAGGCCGGCCGGGGCGAACACGCCCTGCCAGGTCGGCATGTCGAAGCCCTTCAGGCCCTGCTCGTCGAGCGTGGGCACGTTGGGCAATTGCGGCGAGCGCTTGAGCGAGGCCACGCCAATGGCCTTGACCTTGCCCTGCAGCGCCAGCGGCGCGGCAGTGGAGATGTTGTCCATCGTCATCGCGATGTGGCCGCCCAGCAGGTCGGTGATGACCGGGGCCGCGCCACGGTAGGCCGCGTGCGGCACCTTCACGCCCAGCTTATACAGCATGGTCTCGGCGATCAGGTGGTTGGAAATGCCCACACCGGCGGTGCCGTAGGTGGCGGTCGGCGTCTTCTGGAAGTAGTCCTTCAGCTCGGCCAGGTTGTTGGCCGGCACGTCCTTGTTGACGATGACCACGTTGGGCTGCACCGCGGCCAGCGTGATGGGCGTGAAGTCGGTCGGCTTGTAGCTGGTGCCCTTGGCGTTGAGCACGTGGGTGATGGCCATGGAGCCGGCCGCGGCGATGCCGATGGTGTAGCCATCGGGCTGTGATTGCGACAGGCGGTACGCCATGATGTTGCCGCCCGCGCCCGCCAGGTTCTCGACCACGACCGTCTGGCCCAGGCGCTGCGACAGCGGCTCGGCCAGCAGGCGCGCCAGCGTGTCGGCGGAGCCGCCGGGCGCGAAACCGACCAGCAGGCGCACCGGCTTGGTCGGCTTCCAGGCATCCGCGGCCATGGCCGGCGCGGCCGCCAGGGTGCTGACGACGAACAGTGCGCCCGCGGCGCGTTGCAAACTACGGCTGAACATGAAATGGATTCCCTTATTCCAGTATTTGCGCAAGCATCTGCGCGACGACACGATTCGACAGCAGGACCGGGCGGCCCGAAGCCTGCGCCACGGCCTGGCGCATGCGTTCGGCGTAACCCATGCAATGCATGACGATGAAATCGCAGTCGGCCAATTCGCGGCCGGCCTGCGTGAAATTGGCGGCCGCGCGCGCCGCGTCCGTTTCGTAGGGCGAGGCATGCACCACCACCGCCGGGCATTCCAGCGGCACGGCCATGTGGAAGGCGTCGACCTGCGCCTCCAGCGGCACCACCAGCCCGACCTTGCGGCTGTGCTGCGACAGGCCGGCGACCAGATGGTCGACCACCTGCTGCGGCTCGACCACCAGCGTGCGCATCGGCGCGATCGCGGTGCCGGTGCACAGCGGCACCAGCAGGTCGTAGCCGGCGGCGTCGGCCTCGCGCATCACCTGCGCCAGGCGGGCCTCGGCGGCGGCGGCGTCCAGCTCGATCTGGCTGCCATCACGCATGCGCGTGGCGAAGCGGTATTCGCCGGGTCGCGGCGCCAGCGCGGCCAGCGCCGCGGCGTCCAGGCCGTCGAGCGCGCCGAATTCGTCGATGCGCACGTGCGCGCCCAGCAACGGCGCCATCTCGGGCACCACGTCGCTGCGCGGCGACTGGCCGATGGTGAAGAACGCCACGCGGCGCGGTTTGGGCGCGCTCATTGCGCGCCCCCGGGTTCCTGGCCGGTGGTCTGCAGGTGCGCCATCGAGCCGTAGCGGGCCTGCAACGCGCCCCATTCGGCAGCGTCGAAGAAGGTCATCGCGCCCTGACCGAACAGCTTGGCGATCTCGATGCAGAAGCGCATGGCGACGTCGGCGTCGACCGCGTTGGTCACGCCGGTGGCGCAGCCGGGCACGGCGGTCTGCGCGGTCAGCGCCACGCCCACCACCGGCGCGTCGGTGACAATGGCCGGCTGCATCAGCGAATTGACGTGCCACAGGCCGTTCTCGTAGGGCGTGATGTCCTGCGTGGTCAACGGCAGCGTCAGGGGCAGCTGGCCGCTGACCCAGCCCAGCACGTCCAGCATGGTCTCGGGAATGCGCAGCAGGTAACCCTGCTTGGCCACGGGCGTCAGCGCCACGCCGCGCTGGTTCACCAGGCGGTTGCCGCGGGTGGTGTCGACCGACAGGATCGCGTCCATGCGCGGATCGACTTCGTGCGACATCATTTCGCGCATCGGGAACGGCGAGCGCAT
Source organism: Achromobacter sp. 2789STDY5608615 (assembly GCF_001298995.1). Classification (NCBI taxonomy): domain Bacteria; kingdom Pseudomonadati; phylum Pseudomonadota; class Betaproteobacteria; order Burkholderiales; family Alcaligenaceae; genus Achromobacter; species Achromobacter sp. 2789STDY5608615. Next base: position 95,935 of record NZ_CYTY01000011.1, on the reverse strand, counting down.
CATCGGCACCGGGTGGTGCGGCCGGGTGCCGGCGCGCGGGCAGATGTGGGTGCGGATGCGCACGGTGCCGGGCAGCACGTCGCCCTGGCGCGCCATGGCCATCAGCTTGAGCGCGGTGGCGACGGCGACCACGGCGCCATCGCTGTCGGACACCAGGCCGGTGACGGCCGGACGCGCGCCGATGCCGCCCAGGCGGCCGACGATGCCCAGTTGCGGCGCATTCTCGTCGGAACCGGGAATGACGATGGAGAGGAAGTCGGTGGCCAGGCCATCACGCGCCAGGCGCGTGACCTCGACCTCGCAGCGGCCGGCCTCGCGCAGGACCTGCGCCACCTCCTCGCCCGTGACATGGGCCGAGGACAGCAGCTCGATGGTATCGATGACCTGTTTCATGCCGGGATCTCCAGGACGCCGGGCTGGAACACGCGCGGCTCGTTGCCGCCCAGGAACAGGGTCGCGTCGTGCGGGCCGACCAGCGTGATGGCGGCATCGCGCACGCGCAGCGCGGCGCCTTCGGGCAGGCCCAGGACCGGCATGGTTGGGTTCAGCGTGCAGAATTCGGCCAGGCGCTGCGCGCGGGTTTCGCCGCGGTGGCCGGGAGGATGGGCGTTGGTGTAGTGCGGATTGATCTGGAAGGACAGCAGGCCGAGCGCGTCGAAGCCTTCGGGATCGGTGATCGGCATGTCGTTGGTGGTGCAGATGCTGGGGCAGGCCAGGTTGGAGCCGGCGCTCCAGCCCAGGTAGGCGGCGCCTTCGCGCACGCGGCGCGCCACCACGCTCAGCAGGCCCTGGCGGCGCAGCTGGCCGAGCAGGTTGAAGGTGTTGCCGCCGCCGACGATGATGACCGCGGCCTGTTCCAGCGCGGCCGCCGGATCGGCGGCGCGGTGCAGGCCCTGGATGTCCAGCCCGGTGTCGGCCAGCGCCGACACCACCAGCGTGGTGTAGTCGTCCCAGTCGCGGGTGACGCCGGCGTACGGCACGAACACCGCCGGCGCGCCGGCCGGCAGCGTGGCGATCAGTTCGCGGATGTCGGGCAAGGCGTGCACCAGGTAGCCGGCGTCGCTGCTGGAATTGCTGAGGAGCAGAAGGTTCATGTGCAAGGTTCCGTGGATTCGGTAAGTCGGAGTGCCGCGCGAACGCGGCCGGATAGCGGGAATCGGTAAAAAGGATCGGGCCGGGGCGTCAGTCCAGCCAGTAGGGATCGTTCAGTTCGCGCCCCAGCGCGGCGACCTGCTGCGTCAGGGCATCGCGCAACGCGGCCACGCGGACCGCGTCGACCTGGAACGACACGAAGGACAGGCACAGGCCGCGCAGTTCGCCGCTGGACGGATCGCGCACGGCCGCCGCCACGGCGCCGATGCCGGGCATCGCCTGGTCGATGGCGACGCCGTAATGGTCGGCGCGGGTCTGCGCCACGCGCTGGGCCAGTTCGCCGACGGTGGCCGGACAATCCTTGCCTTCCATCGGCAGCGACTGCGCCGGATCGGCGCCATAGAGCGCGTCGAACTCGGCCTGGCTCAGGCGCGACAGCAGCGCCCGCCCCATCGCCGTGCCCGAGGCGGCGCGGCGCGAGCCGGGCGGCGACAGCACCTGCACCGGGTGCGAACCATTCAGGCGCTGCAGCACCACGGTTTCGCGCTGGTTCAGGGTGGACAGATAGGCGGTCAGGCCGCTGTCGGCGGACAGGCGCGCCAGCACCTTGCGGCAGGCCTCATCCAGCGGCGTCGCCGCCAGGCCGGCTCGCACCGCCTGCGACAGCAGCAGGCCGGGACGGTAGCGGCGCGAGGCCGCGTCCTGGTCCAGCATGCCGTAGTGCTGCATCTGGTTGAGCAGGCGCGATGCCGTGCTCTTGGGCATGGACAGCCGCTGCGCCACGTCGGTGAAGCTGAGCTCCGCCGCGCCTTCCGCATAAAGCGCCAGCACGCGTTGGACGCCGTCGAGAATACTCATTCAATGTTCCACAAAACGGAACTACTGTTCCTTAATATCGAACAAGAATAATGCAGGGCCGGACGGACGGTCAATACGGACTCATCCCGGCGCCGCGGCGGGGCATGAAAAAACCCGCCGGATCGCGGCGGGTATCGGGGCTCGAAGGCCGGTCTAGCGCGTGGCGGTGTCCGCCCATTGCGCCAACGGCAGCGGCGGCTGGGCATGCAGGATGCGCGCCAGCACCAGCTTGAGTTCGGCCCAGCCGCCCCGCTCGCCCGGCCAGCTGGACGGGGTCACCGGCCGCCAGTTGCCGTCGGGTCCGCGCTCGGCCATCTTGAAGCGGAAGTTGTAGTGGCCCGCCATGCCCATGCGCAGATCGGTCACCACCAGCGCATCGCCCATCGCGTCATAGCGCAGCCAGTCGTCGGTGAACCAGCGCAGGCGCTGGTGCAGCGGCACGCCCGCCAGCGCCTGGCCCAGTTCCGGATGCAGCGGCTGGCGCAGCCATTCCGGCGGCTCGCGATCGAACCAGCTGCTGACGGCCTCGTAGTAATGGCCGTCGGGCGTCTTGGCGATGACGCGCCACAGCAGCGTGTTGAGCGGCATGGGGACTGCCCGCAGCTCGGTGACGGCAATGCCCTGCGCCTGCATCGCGTCGCGCACCCGGTGCTCGGCGGCGAGGCGGCCGGCCAGGCCGAACCCCAGATAGGCGGTGCTGAAGATCAGCGCCCCGGCCAGGAAGCGCCGGGCGTTGCGCGTCATGCCCGCGATGATCGCGTAGACCGACGCCAGCAGCAGCGGCACGGTGTAGACCGGGTCGATGATGAAGACCGCCGCCCAGCTTTCCGGGATCGATGGCAGCGGCCAGAACAACTGCGTGCCATAGACGGTGAAGGCGTCCAGCAATGGATGCGTCACCAATACCAGCCACAGCGTCAGGAACAATCGCCTGCCGCTATAGGGGGCCTGCGGCCAGTACTTGCGTATCAGCCAGGTCAGCAGCAGCGCCAGGCCGGTCAGCACGAAGATCGAGTGCGAGAAGCCGCGATGGTAGGTCATCAGCGACACCGGATCCGGGTAGCGCATCAGCACGTCCAGGTCCGGCACCGTCGCCAGCGCGGCGCCGTAGATCAGCGCCCGGCGCCCCTGCACGCGCCCCAGCAGCGCCCCCTGTATGCCCGCGCCCAGCACGGCTTGTGTAACCGAATCCATAACACTCCGACGAAAGCCTTCGATGGACCGCCATTTTCACCTGCCGGCCATCACGCAGGCGTTAAGATACCCGATTGCATTCAGCTAATTTTCAAGTTTCGACCCATGGACCAATACATCGACAAGATCGGCGTGCTGATCGAAACCAACCAGGCCTGGGCCGGCCCCATCACCTTCCTGCTCACGCTGGGGGAATCGATGGTGCTGCTGGGCCTGTTCATCCCCGCGACCGCGCTGATGCTGCTGACCGGCGGCCTGATCGGCGCGGGCACGCTGGACCCGTGGAGCATCCTGGCCTGGGGCATTGCCGGCGCCATCGTCGGCGACGCCCTGTCGTACGCGCTGGGCCGCTGGGCCGGCCCCAGCGTGCTGCGCCGCTGGCCGCTCAAGCAGCAACGCACCGCCGTCGCCCGCGCCCGGCTGTTCTTCTACCGCTATGGCTTCGCCTCGGTGCTGATCGGCCGCTTCCTGGGCCCGATCCGCTCGACCATCCCGACCGTGGCGGGCGTCATGGGCATGGCCCATGGCCGCTTCCAGATGGCCAACGTGCTGTCGGCCGTGCTGTGGATGCCGCTGATGCTGGCGCCGGGCTACATCACCGCGCGCAGCCTGGGCGCCGCCCAGAACGCGCAGCAGATCGCCATGATGATCGGCGCGGGCTTCTCGGTGCTGCTAGGATGCGGGCTTCTGGTCGCGATGATGCGCAAGCGCCGGCAGCCGGCCCGCATCCGTCGCGGCAACTAGCGGAGAACAGCATGGCCATCGACCTGGAGCCGAAGAACGGCGACTTCGCGCGCTACATCGAGAATCTGTCGCGCGCCGGCGGCGCCACGCCCGGACGGGTGCCGAGCAAGGCCGAGGCCAAGCGCCAGGCCGCCGCGCCGGTGGCCACGCCCGCGCCGACGCCCGCGCCCGTGCCGAGCCAGGGCTCCCTGAACGACCTGACCTGGGGCAAGACGGCCCCGCCGCCGCTGCAGTCGCGCCGCGCCGACAGCGTGCCGCCCACCGTCGCCCCCGGCCAGACCGACGCCGAAGCGGTCTCGCTGGCCAAGCGCGCGCGCCAGCGCAAGCAGGGCATCTTCCTGACCATCGCCGGCGCGGTGGCCGGCTGGGCCGCGGTCAATGTCGCCTTCAAGGCGCTGCACGCGCCGCGCTTCGACCTGGATGATTTCATGCCGGCGGTGTTCCTGGGCTTCTTCGCGCTGATGCTGTTCAAGGCCGCCAGCGGCGCCCGCGACCCGCGCAAGCGGCCGCTGGAAAAGCTGCCGCCGCTCAAGACCTCGTCGTACCGCAAGGACGCGTGAGCGGCCACGGCCGCGGCGGCATTGGTGCTAACATTTCCGCCGCTGTCGAACAGACCCCACGAATACCGGAGTAAAAGTGAATAACGTTGTCGGATTGAACCAGGCCCAGGCGGCCACGATGCTGAAGCTGCAAGGCGACTTGAACAGCATGATCAATCCGGACTGGATCAACGGTGGCGCCCGCTTCCTGCGCGCCGCCTTCGTCGAATCGGCCGAGGCCCTGGAGCACTACGGCTGGAAGTGGTGGAAAAAGCAGACCATCGACCTGCCGCAGGTGCAGATGGAACTGGTCGACATCCTGCATTTCTACCTGTCGCACACCATCGTGCAGGCCAAGGGCGACGTCAACGCCGCCGCCGCCGCGCTGGTGGCCGACCTGGCAGGCCCCGCATCGATCACGCTGGATGGCAAGAGCTACGCGCTGGCCAGCCTGAACGTGCCCGAACTGCTGGAACTGATCGGCGGCCTGGCCGTGTGCGGCCGCGCCAGCTTCAAGCTGCTCGAGCAGAGCATGACGGCCTGCGAGATGAGCTGGAACGATGCCTACACCCAGTACGTTTCCAAGAACGTGCTGAACATCTTCCGCCAGCAGCACGGCTACAAGGAAGGCACCTACATCAAGATCTGGAACGGCGAAGAGGACAACGTGGTGCTGGCGCGCCTGCTGTCGCAGCACGACGCCGCCCGCGCCGACTTCGCGGACATCCTGCACCGCGAGCTGGAAGCGGCCTATTCGCGCCTGTAAGCGCCTCCCGCACGCCCGAAAAAAACGCCGCGTCATGCGGCGTTTTTCATGGGACGGCAGTTGGCGCCGCTAGCGCTGGCCGAAGCGGGTCTCGCCGAACAGATCCTTCAACTCGCGCGGCTGCGAGCGCCAGTACTGGCGCGGCGCATTGACCTGGCCGCCCAGTTGCGCGGCGGCATGCCAGGGCCAGCGCGGATCGAACAACATGCCGCGGGCCAGCGCCACCATGTCGGCCTGTCCTTGCGCCACGATGTCCTCGGCCTGCTGCGCCTCGGTAATGAGGCCGACCGTGATGGTGGGCAGGCCGACCGCGCGCTTGATCGCGTCGGCGAACGGCACCTGGTAGTTCGGCCCCACCGGGATCTTCTGCAGCGACGACACGCCGCCGCTGGAGACGTCGATGAACTCACAGCCCAGCTCCTTGAGCCGCAGCGCGAACGCCTCGGTCTGCGCCGGGTCCCAGCCGCCCTCGACCCAGTCGGTGGCCGACACCCGCACGCCCAGCGCCACCGACGACGGCGTCACCTCGCGCACCGCGCGGAACACTTCCAGCGGAAAGCGCATGCGGTTCTCCAGCGAACCGCCGTACGCATCGTCGCGCTGGTTGGCCAGCGGCGACAGGAACTGATGCAGCAGATAGCCATGGGCCGCGTGCAGCTCGATGGCGTCAAACCCCAGGCGGATGGCGCGGCGGGCGCTGTCGACGAAAGCGTCGCGCACCCGCGCCAGGCCTGCCGCGTCGAGCGCGCGCGGCGCCGGCTCGGAGGCGTTGTGCGGCAACGCCGACGGCGCCCAGCCCTGCCATCCGCCCTGCTCCGGCGGCACCAGCTGGCCGCCTTCCCAGGGCGCGTGGCTCGACGCCTTGCGGCCGGCGTGGCCCAGCTGGATGCCGAGCTTGATCGGCGAATAGCGGCGCACCGCCTGCACCACGCGACCGAGCGCGGCTTCGGTCTCGTCGGACCAGAGTCCCAGGTCGCCCGGGGAGATGCGGCCGTCGGCCTCGACCGCGGTCGCCTCGGTGAACAGCAGCGCCGCGCCCGACAGGGCCAGGTGGCCCAGGTGGATCATGTGCCAATCGGTGGCGCGGCCCTCGTCGGCCGAGTACTCGCACATGGGCGCGATGACGATGCGGTTGGCCAGTTCGACATTGCCGACTGACGTGGGACTGAAAAGATGACTCATGCGTAGGGCTCCGGGCGATGGACGCGGATGCACAGCATAGCGCCGACACCCGCCCGGGCCGCCAATTCCGACGCCCGCGTGGGGGTTTAGGGCGTGATGGCGCCGGCCTTATTACCCATTCTTATTGACCTTCGATCACGCTGTCCAGGAATTGCCGGGTGCGCGCTTCCTTCGGATCGCTGAACAGCGTCTGCGACGCGGCATCCTCGACAATGTTGCCCTGGTCGAAGAACAGCGTGCGGTCGGAACTGCGCTCGGCGAACTTCATCTGGTGGGTGACGATGATCATGGTCATGCTCTTGCGCGCCGACAGGTCGCGCAGGATCTGCAGGATGCCGCCCACCAGCTCCGGATCGAGCGCCGAGGTGACCTCGTCGAACAGCATGATCTCCGGGCACATCGCCAGCGCGCGGGCGATGCCGACGCGCTGCTTCTGGCCGCCCGACAGCTGCGCCGGATAGACGTCGAGCTTGTCGCCCAGGCCGACCATTTCCAGGTATTCCACCGCGCGTTCGCGGGCCTGGTCGCGCGTCATGCCCAGCACGTGCACCGGCGCCTCCATGGCGTTGCCCAGCGCGGTCATGTGCGGGAACAGGTTGAAGTGCTGGAACACCATGCCGATCTTGCCGCGCACCTTGCGCAGGTGCTCGGAATTGGCGCCGGCCGGGCGGCCCTGGGCGTCGGTCCACATCGGCTCGCCGTCGATCTCGATCTCGCCGCTGCTGGGCTGATCGAGCGTCATCAGCACGCGCAGCAGGGTCGACTTGCCCGAGCCTGACGGCCCGATCACGGCCACCGTCTGGCCGGCCGGGATCTCCAGGTTGATGCCCTTGAGCACCTCCAGCTCGCCATAGCGCTTGTGCAGGTTCTTGATGGTGATGCTGGAACTCATCGCTTTCCTCCATATCGTTGCAGGCGGGTCTCCAGGCCGCGCACGCCCCAGGCCGCGATCAGGCTCAGCGCCAGGAACAGCACGCCGACCAGCGTCAGGGGCTCGGTGTAGCGGAAGGTGGTGGAGCCGATCATCTTGCTTTGCTGCAGCAGCTCGACCACCGTGATCGCCGACAACAGCGGCGTGTCCTTGAACATGGCCACCAGGTAGTTGCCCAGCGCCGGCACCACCGGCGGGATCGCCTGCGGCAACACCACGCCCACGGCGGTGCGCCACGGCGACATGTTCAGCGCCCGCGCCGCTTCCAGCTGGCCGCGCGGCACCGCCTCGATGCCGGCGCGGTAGACCTCGGCGCAATAGGTGGCGTAGTGCAGGCCGAGCGCCACGATGCCCGTCGCCAGCGGCGACATCCGCACCCCGGTCAGGGGCAGCACGTAGAACAGGAAGTACATCTGCACCAGCAGCGGCGTGCTGCGCACGAACTCGATCACGAACGCCGTGGGCAGCCGCAGCAGCGCCAGGCGCGAGCGCCGCAGCAACGCCAGCGCCAGGCCGAGCGTCACGGCCACCAGCATGCCCAGCACCGTGGCCTGGATGGTGATGACCAGCGCCGAGCCCAGGGTGGGCAGGATCTCCAGCGCGAAGGACCAGTCGAATATCGGTTTCATCGGACGCGGACCCTCCGTTCAAGCAGCCGCACGCCGGCGGTGATCAGCAGCGCCACCGCGAAATACAGCAACAGCATGAGCGTGAAGATCTCGGTGGTGCGCAGGGTCTCGCTGCGCAGCAGCTGGCCGCGGAAGGTCAGGTCGGTGATGGTGATGAGCGACACCAGCGCGGTGTTCTTGAGCAGTTCGATCAGCAGGTTGCCGGCCGGCGGCAGCATGGCCGGGATGGCCTGCGGCACCACGATGCGGCGCATGATCTGGCCGCGCGTCAGGTTCAGGGCCACGCCGGCCTCGCGCTGGCCCGGCGGCACCACGCGGATCGCGCCGCGCACCACCTCGGCGCCATAGGCGCCGGCATTGAGCGCCAGCACCACGATGCCCACCAGCATGGCCGGCAGCTGCACGCCGAACAGCGGCAGCACGAAATAGAACCAGAACAGCTGCACCAGCGCCGAGGTGCCGCGGAACACCTCGACATAGATCGACGCCAGCCAGCGCACCGGCCGCAGCGTCGACAGGCGCCCCACGCCCGCCGCCAGCGCCAGCGGCACCGCCAGCACCACGGCGCCCGCCATGATTTCCAGCGTCACCGCCAGGCCTTCCAGCAGCGGCGGCGCCAGTTCGGCGATATGTTCGGATATGAGCGGCATCGGCGCCCCCTACTTCGCGGCGCAGAGCTTGGCGGCCGTGACGTCCTTGGGCAGCTCCTCGGGCGTGAAGCCGAACGGCGCCACCAGCTGCTTGTGCTCGTCGGTGCCGATGAACTTGGCCAGCTCGGCGTTGAAGGCGTCGGCGAAGGCCTTGTCGTCGGTGCGGAAGGCATAGGCGCCGTAGCCGCGCACGCCCTTGCCATCGATCACCGGATCGGTGAACGGCTCGGCCTTCTCCAGGCCGCTGCCGGCGTCGGTCTTGCCCATCAGGTCGTTGACCGTCAACGCGGTGGCCGCGTAGGCGTCGGCGCGCCCGGCCTGCACGCCGGACAGCGCGCTCACGGCATCGGGGAACACCACCATCTGGCCGGCCGGCACTTTCACCTTGGACGCGTATTCGGCTTCGATGGCGCCCACCACCACGCCCAGCTTGGCGTCCGGGTTCTTGACCACGTCCTCGTAGCTATGCAGGTTCTTCGGGTTGCCCTGCTTGACCAGGAACGCCTGGCCCACGCCATAGGTCGGGTTCGAGAACGCCACCTGGCCGCAGCGCTCGGGCGTCACGTACATGCCGGCCGCGATGATGTCGAAACGCTTGGCCTGCAGGCCCGGGATCAGCGAGCCGAACTCGGTCAGCACGCCCTCGACCTCGTTGATGCCCATGCGCTTGAGCACGACCCGCGCGATTTCCACCGATTCACCGGTGACCTTGGCTTCCTTGCTGTCCATGAAGGCGAACGGCGCCTCGTTGGCATAGCCGATGCGGATCTTGCCGGCGGCCTTGGCGGCTTCCAGCGTACCGCCGGCGGCGGGCGCGCTGGCTCCCTGCGCGGGCTTGTCCGAACCGGAGTCGGAGCAGGCGGCCAGCAGGCCCAGGCTCAGGGCCAGCAGGATGGCGCGGGTGCGTTGGACGATCATGGTCTATTTCTCCCGTATTTATTTCTAGGTACATGGCTTCGCTAAAAATGATACGACATTAAATCATTTCACCTCTAATGATGTGGACAAAAAAAGCAGGCCGAAGCCTGCTTTTCCCGCGCCCTGCCCTATGACGGGTGAGCACTCGTTACGAACCGTAGGGGACTATGTCGTCCCCTATTTTTTCTCGGCCGCGTCCGCGTACGAGAACTTGCCGTTGCGCACCACGCCCATCACGCGGGCGCGCTCGTCGAAACCCTGGTGATTGTCCTTGGAGATGTTGAGCACGCCGTTGGGCACGATCAGGTCGCGGGTGTTCTCCAGCGCGTCGCGCAGGGCGACGCGGAATTCCGGGGTACCGGGCTTGGCGCCGGTCTTGAGGGCGCGCGCCACCGCCGAATCCAGCAGCATCCAGGCGCCATAGGCGTCGCCGGCGAACTGCGTCAGGGTGTTGGCGCCGTACTGGCGCTCATACTTGTCGGCGAATTCCACCGCGACCTTCTTGACCGGGTTCGAATCCGGCAGCTCGCGCGCCACCACGCCGGGGCCGGTGGGGAACAGCGTGCCTTCGACGTCGCGCCCGCCGACCTGCAGGAACTCCAGCGTGCCGATGCCGTGGGTCTGGTAGATGGTGCCCGTATAGCCGCGCTCGAGCAGCGTCTTCTGCGGCAGCGCCGACGGCGTGCCGGCGCCGGCCACCAGCACCGCGTCGGGCCTGGCGGCGATCACCTTGAGCGCCTGGCCCACCACCGACGCGTCGGTGCGCTGGAAGCGTTCCTGCGCCACGATCTTGATGTCATTGCCGGCGGCCGCGGAGAACTCCTTCCACCAGCTGTCGCCGTAGGAGTCGGCGAAGCCGATGAAGGCCACGTTCTTGAAGCCCTTTTTCTTCATGTCCTCGACCAGCACCGTCGCCATCAGCGAATCGTTCTGCGGCATCTTGAAGGCCCAGGCGCGCTTGGGATCGGACAGCGGCTCGACGATCACGCTGGAGGCCGCCAGCGCGATCATCGGCGTGCCGGTCTCGGCCAGCACGTCCAGCCCGGCCAGGGCGGCGGCGGTGGTGTTGGGGCCGACGATGGCGTCGACCTTGTCTTCCGAGGTCAGCTTGCGCAGGTTCTTGACCGCGCGGCTGACGTCGGTGCCGTCGTCCAGCACCACGTAGCGCGCCGGCTCGCCGCCCAGCGTGCCGGGCCACAGGCGGATGGCGTTGTTGGTCTGGATACCGATCGCCGCGGCGGGGCCAGTGGTGGAGACATCCACGCCGATCACGATCTCGGCATGGACGGACAGGGCGGGAACGGCCAGCGCGAGCGCGCAGGCATAGCGGACGAAGAAGCGGGACATGACGACAGCTCGCAAGAAAGAAAAACGGCGGATGGCGTTATTTTGCCTGACCGCTGCAAGCCTCGTAGACCAGCGCCGCCAGCGTCAGGTCTTCCAGCGCGCTGCCGACCGCCTTGAACACGGTCACTTCGTCCGCCCGGGTGCGGCCCGGCGCCTGGCCGCGCACCAGGTCGGTGAGGTTGCCGCGGATGTCCTCGCGCGCCAGCACGCCGGCCTCGAACGCGGCCAGCAGGTCGCCGGCCTTGGTCGGCGCCTCGTCGGTATCCACGTAGACCGTGGTGCCGTCGAAGCAGGCCGTGTCGGTCTCGATCATGTCGGGCTTGAAACTGCCGATCAGGTCCAGGTGGGCGCCCGGGCGCAGCCAGTCGCCCCGCACCAGCGGCACCGTCGACAACGTCGCGCAGCTGACGATGTCGGCCTCGCGCACGGCCTTTTCCAGGTCCAGGGTGCTGCTGGCGTCGAAGCCCTGCTCGCGCAGCGCCGCCGCCAGCGCCTCGGCGCCGGCCGGACGCACGTTCCAGACCCACACCTTGTCGATCGGCCGCACCGTGCGCATGGCCTGCGCCACCAGTCCGGCAATGCGGCCCGAGCCGACGATGACCAGCACCCGCGCGTCTTCCCGCGCCAGGTACGACGCGCCCAGCGCGGCCGCGCCGGCGGTGCGGAACACCGTCACCTGGTCGCCGTCCACCTGCGCCAGCGGCACGCCGGTGCGGGCGCTGTACAGGTTGTAGGTGGCGTGCAGGCCGGGCAGCGACTGGCGCGTGTTCTCGGGAAAGATGTTGATGACCTTGACGCCGAAATAGCCCTGCTCGTTCCAGGCCGGCATGATCAGCGTGGTGCCGTGCGCGCCGCCCGACTCGATGGCATGGACGTGGCGCGTGGGCACGTGAGCGCCCTGGCGGAACGCCTCGCGCAATGCCGGGATCGCCGCGTCGAACGACAATGCGCGGCGGGTTTGTTCGGTGTCGATCACTACCATCTGTATCCAATGCCTGTTCGGGTTGAGTCAGGGGCGAAGTGTGACGGCGCGGCGCAGCGCTGGCAAGCCGCGGCAGGCGTCGGTTACATCGGCTTGCCGGATGCGGGCGGCCGGCACGCGACGCCTCGCCGCGGCCGCCGTATCATGGTCCATGCCCCTTCCGGCAACGCGCGCCGCCATCAGGCGGGCCGCGCGCTCCCCCCACCGGACGCGTCCGTCGCGGGCGCGTTCCCTCAACAGGAGTCACGCATGAAGAAAACCGCAACCGCCGCCTGGTCCGGCGATCTGAAGACGGGCAAGGGTACGATTTCCACGCAGAGCGGCGCGCTCAAGAACCAGCCCTACGGCTTCAATACACGCTTCGGCGACACCCCCGGCACCAATCCCGAGGAACTGCTGGGCGCCGCCCACGCCGGCTGCTTCACCATGGCGCTGTCCAACATTCTGAGCGAGGCCGGCCTGGCCCCGCAGAAGCTGGACACGCAGGCCGAGGTCACGCTGGACAAGGTCGAGGGCGGCTTTGCCATCACGGCGGTGCACCTGACCGTCGAAGCCGTGATCCCGGGCGCCAGCGCCGAAGCCTTCGACGAGGCCGCGCGCAAGGCCGAAAAGGGCTGCCCCGTCTCCAAGGTGCTCAACGCCAAGATCACCATGGACGCCAAGCTCAGGTCCTGACCGGCCGCGGCAGGCCCGGCCACGGGCGGCGCCATTGGCCCGCCCTATCCAGGGCTTGCTGAAAATCAATTTGACGGTCATGCCAGAGCAATGGAAAATGAGAACCATTCTCAGGAAACTGACATGACCCGATTCATTTACGCAATTTCAGGCGGCAAGACGGCGTATCCCCAGGACGCCCAGGTCACGGCCAACCTGCGCCGGGTGGTCGGTTCCGGCATCCTGGTGGCGGTCGGCTACATCGACCCGGGCAACTGGGCCACCGACATCGCCGGCGGCAGCGGCTTTGGCTACGGCCTGCTGCTGGTCGTGATCGCCTCGGCCCTCCTGGCGCTGGGGTTCCAGGTGCTGGTGTCGCGCCTGGCGCTGGCCACCGGCGAAGACCTCGCCACCCTCACCGCCCGCCACCTGTCGCCGCGCACCGCCAAGGCCGCCTGGCTGGCCGGCGAAGCCGCCATCCTGGCCACCGCGCTGGCCGAGCTGATCGGCGGCGCCATCGCGCTGCGCCTGCTGTTCAATCTGCCGCTGCTGGGCGGCGTGGCCGTCACCGGCGTCGGCACCTTCGCCGTGCTGGCCCTGACGCGCGGCAACGCCGACCGCCACGAGCGCGTCATCGCCGTGCTGCTGTCGGTGGTGGCCGCGTCCTTCGTGTTCCTGCTGTTCAAGGCCAATCCGGCCTGGACCGACGTGGCCCACGGCATGACCCAGACCGGCCACGCGCTGCGCGACCCGCAGGGCTTCCTGATCGCACTCGGCATCCTCGGCGCGACCCTGATGCCGCACAACCTCTACCTGCATTCCGGTTCGCTGGCGCAACGCGCCCGCGCGTTGCCGGCCGACGCCCGCGACCTGGCCATGCGCGTGGCGCGCAACGACACCGTGGTGTCGCTGGGCGTGGCCATGCTGATCAACTCGGCCATCATGATCGTCGCCGCGGCCTCGCTGTCGGGCTCCGGCCTCATCGTCTCCAGCCTGGACGACGCCCACGCCGTGATCGGCCAGACCCTCGGCATCGGCGCCGCCATCGTGTTCGCGGTGGCGCTGTACGCGGCCGGACAAAGCTCCACCATCACCGGCGTGCTGGCCGGCCGCATCCTGTCGCGCGGTTTCCAGGTCAACAGCGGCTGGTCCGACCGCCGCCGCGCGCTGGTCACGCGCCTGATCGCCGGCGCTGTGGCGGCCGCGCTGCTGGCCTTCACCGGCGGCCAGGACCCCGACCAGCTGCTGGTGCTGAGCCAGGTCATCCTGAGCCTGGCCCTGCCCTTCGCGCTGGGTCCGCTGGTGGTGCTGGCCTGCCGCAAGCCCCTGATGGGCCGCCATGCGCTGCGCGGCGCCTGGGCCTGGGCCGCGGTCATCGCCACCGTCGGCATCATCCTGCTGGACGGCTATCTGCTGGTCGACATGGTGGTGTGATCCGCGGCTTGCGCGGATGGCTCGTCCGGCCAGCCCGCGCCCAGGGACTTGTAGAGCGCGATCACCCCGCGCATTTCCTCCCATTGGCTCAGGGCCAGCGCGTCTCGCGCCTGGTTGACCGTGCGTTGCGCCACGAGGACCGGCAGATAGGCGCTCAGCCCGCGCGAATAGAGCCGGGTCGACTGGTCCAGCGCCTTGCCGCTGTCGGCAACGGCATCCCGCAGCGAGGCCTGCCGCTGGCGCTCGCTGGTCAACGCCGTCAGGGCGTCTTCCACCTCGCGCAGCGCCACCCGCGCGTCGCGCTCATAGGCCAGACGCGCCGCGTCGGCATTCGCCTGTGCCGCCGTCACGCCGGCGCGGGCCCGGCCGCCATCGTACAGGCGCTGGCTGGCCTGCGCCCCCACCGCCCAGGCCAGGCTGGCGCTCGAGAACAGACTGTGAATGAGGCTGGCCGTGGTGTCGATGCCCAAAGGGATGCGGAACGTGGGCAGGCGTTCGGCCTCGGCCACGCCGATGCGCGCAGTCGCGGCCGCCAGGCGCCGTTCGTCCGCCCGCAGATCGGGCCGCTGGCGCAGCACCTCGGATGGCAGTGACAACGGCAGGCGGACCGGCGCGGGCAGGACGGCCGCGGGCTCTGCCAGGGCGGCATGCCAATCGCCGGGAAAGCCCCCCGCCAGGACGCCGATGGCGTGGCTGAATCGGGCAACGTCGGCCTCCAGCAAGGGCGGCTGCGCCTCGGCTGTCTCGCGTTCGGCGCGCGCCTGCATCACCTCCGCCTGGCTGCCCAGGCCCCTGCGCCAAGACTGCTCCGCCAGTCGTTCCGCCTCGCGCAAGGTGCGCAGGTTGTCATGGGCGATGGCCAGGCGCATCTGCGTGGCGCGCAACCCCGCGTAGTGGGACACCAACTCGGCGACCAGGCTCACCCGCAACGCCCGGTGGTCATCGGCCAGCGCCTGGATATCCGCGTCGGCCGCTTCGACCGCCCTGCGCGTGCCGCCAAACAGATCCAGCTCCCAGCTCGCATCGAAGCCGACCTGCCAGGTGCGCGACTCACCGCCGGGCAGCGGACCGAGCGCCTTGCTGCCGCGCCGGGCCTCGCCCGCCGCGCCCACCCCGAGCGCCGGCAAGGACGCGGAGGCGATCTGGATGCGTTCGGCGCGCGCCTGCCGCAGGCGCGCCAGCGCGATATCGAGATCCTGGTTCCGGTCCAGCGCCTGATCGACCAGGCGATCGAGCATCGGATCGTCGAACGCGCGCCACCAGGCGCGCAGCCCCTCCTGATCGCGCGGGCTCAGGGCGCTCCCGGCCTCGACCCAATTGGCAGGCACCTCGACGGTGGGCGGGTGATAGTCGGGACCCACGGTCGCGCAGCCGGACGTCGCCATTACCAGCGAGACCATCAGGGCCGCGCGGCGCAGGCCGGATCGCGGACGATTCGATTCTTGCTGCATCGTCGCCCCTCACATCCAGTGGTACAGCAGCGACAGGAGGCGGCCCTGGGCAGGCGCGTCGCCTCCCGCCGTCGCCACCTCGACACTGGCTGTCATGCCGGCGGCCAGCACCAGGTCCGGCGGCAGCTGCTCGAACGCGACGCGCACCGGAATGCGTTGCGCCAGGCGGACCCAGCTGAAGGTCGGGGCCACGCTGGGCAGGCCCTGGGCATCGGCCTGCTGGTTGGCATCGGCGATGCCGCGCCCGATGCTCACCACCCGGCCGGCAATGATGTCATCGGACCCCATCAAGCGGATGCGCGCCGCCGCGCCGGGCCGGATGCCGCGCAGCTTGGTCTCCTCGAAATAGCCGATGATCCAGAAGCTGTGGGCGTCCACCAGCGCGATATTGGGCTGGCCCGTCACCGCGCAGTCGCCCTGGTTCAGTTTCAGCCGTGTCACATAGCCGTCCACCGGGGCGCGCAGGACGGTGCGCGCCACATCCAGTCTTGCCATGTCCACGGCGACCCGCGCGCCGCGCTGCTCGGCCTCGGCGATGGCCACCGCCTGGATCGCACGCTGGATGTCTTCGGCGGGCACCAGGTTCTCCATGCCCCGCCGGCGTCGCGCGTCCTCGGTTTTCTGCCGCAACGACGCGTCGGCCGCGGCCAGCCGCGCCTCGGCCTGCGCCAGCGCCAGCTCGAAGCGGGCCGGATCGATGCGATAGAGCACCTCGCCCCGCTTCACGTACTGATCATCCGTCACCGGCACTTCCAGGACCGTGCCGGAGACCTCCGGGGCGATGCGGACGCTCTGCGCGCTGACGCGGCCATCGCGCGTCCAGGGCGCCACGACGTAGGCGCGCCAAAGCGCGCCGACCAGCATGACGGCGGCGGCCACGGCGCACAGCGTGAGGCCGACGCGCGCCAGCAGCCTCAAGGGCCATAAACGATCGGGCAAGGAACGATCAGACATAGAGAATCAACACCGAAACGAGGCAAAGGGAAATGGCGAACTCGAACAGGCCGGGGTGCCAGACCCGGCGCAGCACGCCGCTGCGCGCGAGCGCCAGGCGAACACCGAGGTAGAGCGGCAGCGCCGCGCACGCGTAGACGAAAAATGGCGGCAGGTAGATGCCTGCCACCGCGAACTCACTGAGCATGGGGGGGCCTCCCGGGGCGTCGAGAAAAATAATCCGCGTGCGCTTCGAGCAGCGCCGCGATATCGAGCAGCATGGCCCGCGATCGCCCGATGTCGGCGGACCGGATGCAATCCGCAAGCGGCAACCGCGACAGGGACTGCGCCGCCCGGCGGGCATGCCTGGCGGCCAGCCGGGGATCGCCGGCCCGTCGCCGCATGTGGCGCAACGCCGCCGAGAGCAGGCGGCGCGGCCTGGCGTCCGCGGGCATCCGCCGCCATCCCTCGCGCAGGCGCAGCAGCTCCCGGCCGAGATGGATACTGGCCAGGGCATCGGCAATGGCCCGGTCCATCGCGTCGGGCCGCGTCCTGAGCAGCGCGCCGAGTTGCGCCGTGCGATGCTGCTGCCGCCATTGCCACGCACGCGCGTCGGCGCGGCCGCCTTGCAACAGGGCCAGCGCGTCGTCGCGAATGGTCAGGCGCAGGCGCGCCATGTCGCGTGACGGATTGCGCGGCAGCACGATCCGGAACCCGAGCAGCGTGAAGAAGGCCACCAGTATCCAGGCCACCGCGCCATTCAGGAACGAGACGACGTCATAGCGCATGGGGTTGTCCGTCGCCACCAGCGTCGTGAAGGCGACGAGATAGGCGACGCCGGCCAATCCGTAGCGGGGCATGGCGCTGGCATAGACCCCGGGCAACCAGAACAGCGCCAGGACCGCCAGCAGCAGCGGCAGCCCCGAGACCTCGGGCAAGACCAGAAAGGCGCACAGGAACGCCATCACGACGGCGGCGACGGTGCCCTGGATCAAGGCCACGGCGCCGAGCGCCGGATTCGGCGCGGTGGACAGCAGCCCGCAGGCCGCCGCCAGTCCCGCCAGCATCAGGTTGCCGTTCGACCAGCCGGTCGCGATCCAGAAGGCGCCGCCCAGCGTCACGGTCAACAAGGCGCGCAGGCCGTTCTGCAGCGCGGCCCCCGTGTCGCGGTGGAACGGCACCGGGACCGGCGCCGCCGCCGGTCGCCGAGGCTGATGCAGAATCGCGATGCCATCGAGGACCTCGAGGTAGTCGTCGAGCTGCTCGATCAACCGGTCGCCCGCGATCATCAGGATGGCTTGCGCCCGGGGATCGTCGGGCGTTGTCGCCGACAGGGTTTGCGCCAGCTGCGCACGCATCGCGGACAAGGACCGCGCCGCCAGCATCAATCCGCCGGGCCCCGGCTCCCGCGCCAGCGCCTGGCTGGCTTGCCGCCACGCCTGTTCCCAGGCCGGCTGCAACGCCGCCAGGGCCTGCTGGCTGGCATCGCCCAGCCGCCTCGACGCCACGCCGCCGACCAGCGCGGAAAACAAGGACACCATGGCGCGCCGCACCGCGGCGGCGCGTCGCGCCAGGTCGGCGGACTCGGCCTTGCCCAGCGCCAGCAGGTCATCCACGGCGTAGATGTCGACGATGAGGCCGCGCCTGTCCGCATCCAGCGCCTTGCCGCCCTGCCGGCCCGCGCCTTGATGCGCCTGGATATCCCGCGCCAGGACACTGGCGGCGGACGCCGCCAACCGGTGCAATTGGGCCGTCAAGCGGCCGCGAGCGCCGCGGCGGCTGAACAGCGCCGACACCACGCCCAGGCTCGCCACGCCGATCAACACGGACGCGCCCCGCCCCATCACCTGATCGAAGGTCAACTGCGGATTCTGCATGGCGCCATAGGCCGCCAGCCCCACGGTGTATCCCGCCAGCGTCGCGCCATAGGCCCGGAAATGGCGCAGCAACGTCATGGCGGCCACGCAGGCCCCGAGCCACAGGCCGAAACCCAGCAGGAACAACCAGGGCATCTGGCCAAAGGCGCTCATCAGGACGAAGGCGGCCAGCATGCCGACCAGTGTGCCGATCACCCGCCATATGCCTTTGCCGATCACCGCCCCCTGCACCGGATTGATGACGAGAAGCACGCTGGAGGCCGCCGCGTAAGGCGCGTGCAGATCCAGCAGAAAGGCCAGGACGAGCGCCAGCCAGGCCGCCAGGATCGAGCGCATCACGTAGGCGGCTCGGGGCGTCGTCAGGTCGAGGCATCGCAGCCCGCGCACCGCCCCTGCCCGGAGCGACTGGAGGCTGGGGTACGGCCGGGCCGACGCCGCGGCGGATACGTTCGTTGAACGCACGATGACACTCTTCAATGGTGATTCGGACGCACCACTGTAGAGACCGCCATGCATGCGGAAAAGTGAATTTATCGCACGGCCACGATTGCGTTCGGCGCACTTATCGACGCGCGCCACCCGCCCCGCAGCGAGAGGTCAGCGCCCCTGCCGCGCCTCGCCGCTGCACAGGGCGTGGATCGTCTGCCGCAACCACTGATGCGCGGGGTCGCCTTCCAGGCGCGGGTGCCAGGCCTGCGTCAACAGCGCGGTTTCCAGGGGCATCGGCAAGTCGAACAGGCGGATGCGCAGGCCCGCGGCAAGCGCGCCGCTGGCGAGGTGGCGGGGCAATGGCAGCAGCAGGTCCGAATCCTGCAGCGCGAACAGTGCGGTGTAGGGGCTCGACACGACCAGGGCGACATGGCGGCGCAGGCCGTGCGCCTCCAGGGCGGTGTCGATCGGCGCCGCGGATTTGCCGCGCCGCGACACGTTAATGTGCTCCCAGCGGGTCAGGCGCTCGGGCGTGATCTCATCGTCGAAAATCGGGTGATGCTCGCGGGCGACGCCAACAAAAGTGGTGGTGAACAGCGACTGCACGCGGATCTCCGGGCCGAGCTTGCGCGACCCGCTGATGAACAGATCGATGCGGCCGCTGCGCAGCGCCTCGTCATCGACGTCGTCCTCTTCCGGCGAAAAGCGCAGCGTGGCGCGCGGCATCTCGGTCGCCATGGCGTCCAGCAGTTGCCCCAGATGAACGCTGACGAACTCGTCGGTGGCGCGGACGTTGAAACGCCGGTCGAGGGATTTGAGGTCGATCGCGGCGCCGGCCGCGAACACCTGTGTGGCCTGATCGAGCGCCGCGCGCACCTGCTCGCGCAACGCGAGCGCCTTGGGCGTTGGCATGAGCTTTCGGCCCACCTGCACGAACAGCGGATCGCCCAGGGCTTCGCGGATGCGGCCCAACGTGCGGCTCATCGCCGGCGGGCTCAGGTTCATGCGGCGCGCCGCGCCAATGACACTGCCCTCATCCAGCAACGCATCCAACGCCAACAGCAGGTTGAGATCCGGACGCGCCATGACGACTCCCCATGAATGATCAAGACGCAATCATAGGGCAGGATCCCATGATGCCCGCATCAATGAAAAACGCCAGCAATCGCTGGCGTTTTTTCTGGCGTGGACCCGCGGTTCAGCGGCGGGCGGAGATCACCGGATGCTGGCGGCGGCCGGCGTCCATGTCGTGCAGCACTTCGCCGACGGCCCCGCCCAGGCGGCGCAGGCGCAGCTTGAGCCGGCGCCAGCCCATGCGCGAGAACGGGCCGGACAGGGTTTCCGCCTTGATGGCCTCGCGGATCAGGGACCGCTCCAGCGCATCCGACATGCGGGCATTTTTCAACGCGGTATCGCTCATGATTCTCTCCTTGAGAAAGCGCGACAGGGGAACAGCACGAATTCATCTTAGATCCGCGCATGCTGCGTTGCAATAAAAATGCCTAGCATTATTTTTGCCGTTGCGGAATGGGTACAAACACCACCACAACGGTGCATCCGGCACCATATCTGGCACCAGTATTGTGCAGCGCAAAAACTTAGTGCCGCCCCAGATGCGCGTCGATCAGCAGGTCGGCCATGTCGGCCACCCGGGCGGCCGGACCACCCTCGCCGAACAACTGGCTGGAGACGAAGGCGCCCTCGATCAGCAGCAGCAACCCGTCGCCCAGCTTGGCGGGATCGGGCGCGCCCATCTCGGCGGCCATGGCGGCCAGGCGCCGGCGCAGCTCGACCTTGTGCTCGACCGCGACCACGCGGGCCGGATGGCCGGCCTCGGGATATTCCACCGCCGCATTGGTCAATCCGCAGCCCCGATAGCCGTTCTGCACCGCCCGCACGCTCAGGCCCGACAGATAGGCCCGCAACCCCGCCTGGGGATCGCCCGGATGCGCGTCGCAGGCGGCGTTGAAGCGCCCCCAGAACTCGGCGTCGTAGTCGCGCAGGTAGACCGCGGCCAGTTCGTCCTTGGACGAAAAGCTGCGGTACAGGCTGGGCTTGGTGACGCCGGCCTGGTTGACGATGGCGTCCACGCCCACCGCCCGGATGCCGTCGCGGTAGAACATCTCGCGCGCGGTCTTGCGGATGCGATCGGCCGCCAGGAGCGGCTTCGCGGGGGTATCGGCGGCGGCTTTCTTGCCGCCCGCCGGGGATTTGCTGGCCATGACTGGAACTCCTCACTGAGACCGGCCGGCAAGGCCGGCCGCCCTGAAAACAGGGACGTCAAAAATACCTCTTGACGATGTTACTAACCGGTACGTACTATTCGCAAACCAAATTACGTACCGGTCAGTAACATGAGTATAGCCCAACCCCCCATCCCCTTCCGCCGCGCCGGCCAGAAGTACGCGTTCGTCGTGGTCGCGGTCGTGTTCCTGGCCCTGCTGGTGTCGGCCGGCCTGCGCTCCTCGCCCAGCGTGCTGCTGGTGCCGCTGGAGGAAAGCTTCGGCTGGAACCGCAGCACCACTTCGTTCGCCGCCGCCGTCGGCATCTTCCTGTATGGCCTGGTCGGGCCGTTCGCCGCGGCCGCCATGGAGCGCTTCGGCCTGCGCCGCGTGCTGATCGCCGCCCTGTCGTTGATGGCCGCCTCCAGCGCCATCAGCGCCTACATGACCCAGCCGTGGCACCTGCTGATGACCTGGGGCGTGTTCTCGGGCATCGGCTCGGGCGCCGTCGCCGTGGTCATGGGCGCGACCGTGGTCAACCGCTGGTTCAGCAAGCATCGCGGCCTGATGATGGGCCTGCTGACGGCCAGCACCGCCACCGGCACACTGATCTTCCTGCCGCTGCTGGCGGCGCTGGCGTCGTCGGGCGACTGGACCCGGGTGGTGTGGACCGTGGCCGGCGCCGCCGCCGCGCTGGTGCCGCTGGCCTGGTGGCTGGTGCCCGACCGCCCCGCCAGCGTCGGCCTGGTGCCGTTCGGCAGCGATCCGCATGCGCCGCCCGCGCCCGCCGCGCCGCGCACCGGCATGATCGCCGCCACCTTCGGCGCCCTGGGCCGCGCCGCCAAGACCCGCACCTTCTGGTTCCTGTTCGCCACCTTCTTCATCTGCGGTTTCACCACCAACGGCCTGGTCGGCACGCACCTGATCGCGCTCTGCGGCGACCATGGCATGCCCGAAGTGCAGGCGGCCGGCCTGCTGGCGATCATGGGCATCTTCGACCTGTTCGGCACCACCGCCTCGGGCTGGCTGACCGACCGCTACGATCCGCGCAAGCTGCTGTTCGTCTATTACGGACTGCGCGGCCTGGCGCTGATCTACCTGCCCTATTCCGACTTCTCGTTCTACAGCCTGGCGATCTTCGCGGTGTTCTTCGGCCTGGACTGGATCGCCACCGTGCCGCCCACGCTGCGCCTGGCCACCGAAGCCTTCGGCGACCGCGAGGCGCCCATCGTGTTCGGCTGGATCGTCGCCGGCCACCAGCTGGGCGCGGCCAGCGCGGCCTGGATGGCGGGCGTGGTGCGCCAGTCGCAAGGCAGCTACCTGATGGCCTTCGTCGCGGCCGGCGCCACCGGCCTGATCGCCGCCGTCATCGCGCTGCTGATCGGCCGCGAGCGGGCCGTGCCGCAGCCGGCCTGAGCCGGCCTTCCCGCCCGCGCGCCGGCGGCGATGCCGCCCCGTTGACGCCCGCGCCGCCGATTTGATAGGATGGCGGCACTTTGAAAACGCCCTCCCGGTCCGCCGGGAGGGCGTTTCGTTTTCGTTCCCCTCACACAAGGAAACCTGGAATGAAGACGTCCCTTGAAATCCATCCCGGCTCGCAGGCCGGTCTCGGCTACGCGCGCCTGGGCCACGGCCCGATCCCCGTGCTGGTCCTGCACGACTGGCTCGGCGACCACGGCAGCTACGATGCCGCCATGCCCTGGCTCGACGGCCAGGCCTTCACCTACGTGTTCGCCGATCTGCGCGGCTACGGCCAGTCCATCGCGCTGACCGGCGCCTGCACGGTCGAGGAAATCGCCGCCGATTGCCTCGCGCTCGCCGACCGGCTCGGCTGGCAGCGGTTCCACGTCGTCGGCCATTCGATGACCGGCATGATCACGCAGCGCCTGGCGGCGGACGCGCCGTCACGCATCGCCAGCGCCATCGCGGTATGCCCCGTCTCGGCCGCCGGCAACCGCCTGGGGCCGCAGGCCCTGGCGTTCTTCGCCAGCACGACCGAGGACGACGAGGCCTTGCGGCGGCTGTTCCGGCATGTCTCCAGCGGCCTGTCCGACGGCTGGGCCGACGCCAAGGTCCGCCACAACCGCGCGACCGTGGCGCCCGCCTGCCGGCGCAAGTACCTCGACATGCTGGTGACGGCGGATTTCGTCGACGCCGTGCGCGGAATCGAAACGCCGTTCCTGGTCGTGGTCGGCGACCGGGATCCGGGAATCGACGCGCAAGCGATGCAAGGCAGCTTCCTGGCCTGGCATCCCAACGCGACGCTGCACGTCATTGCGCATTGCGGCCATTACCCGATGCAGGAGTGCCCGCCCGCCTTCGCCGCCCTGATCGAGGGCTTCCTCAAGCGCCAGGCCGGCTGAGTCCGACGCGCATAAAAAAAAGCCCGGCATGGCCGGGCTTTTTCATTGCGGCAAATGGACGGGCCTAGGCCTCTTCCACTTCGCCCAGGTACGCGGCGCGCACCTTGGGGTCGTGCAGCATGTCGCGCGCCGGCCCCGACAGGGTGATCTCGCCGGACTCCATCACATAGCCGCGATGGCTGTTCTCCAGCGCCAGGCGGGCGTTCTGCTCGATCAGCAGGATCGTCACGCCTTCGCTGGCGATGGTGCGCACCACCTCGAAGACCTTCTCGACCATCAGCGGCGCCAGGCCCATCGACGGCTCGTCCAGCAGCAGCAGCTTGGGGCGCGCGATCATCGCGCGGCCCATCGCCACCATCTGCTGCTCGCCACCCGACAGCGTGCCGGCCGCCTGCTTGCGGCGTTCGGCCAGGCGCGGGAACAGCGTGAACACGCGGTCCGTGTCCTGCCGCACCTGCGCCGCATCGCGCCGGATGTAGGCGCCCATCGCCAGGTTTTCCTCGATGGTGAGCTGGCCGAAGATGCCGCGGCCCTCGGGCACCATCACCAGGCCCTGGCGCACCAGCTCGTGCGACTTCTGGCCGCCGATGGACCGGCCGCCGTAGACCACTTCGCCGCCGGCCAGCGGCACCAGGCCGCAGATGGCGCGCAGGGTCGTGCTCTTGCCGGCGCCGTTGGCGCCGATCAGGCACACCAGTTCGCCTTCGTCCACGCGCAGGTCGATGCCGCGCACCGCGCGGATGCCGCCGTAGGCGACCTGCAGGCCGCGCAGTTCCAGTAGGGGTTTGCTTGCCGTCGTCATGCCGGGCGCTCCTGATGAATCAGCGGATCCTGGGCGGCGCCCGCGCCCAGATACGCTTCAATGACCTTGGGGTCGCGCTGCACCTGGGCGGGTTTGCCCATGGCCAGCACCTTGCCGTATTCCAGCACCAGCACGCGATCGCACAGGCCCATGACCAGCTTCATGTCGTGCTCGATCAGCAGCACCGTGACGCCGTCGTCGCGGATCTTCTCGATCAGCTTGCGCAGCACCACCGTTTCCGAGGCGTTCATGCCGGCGGCCGGCTCGTCCAGCGCCAGCAGCTTCGGGTCGGTCGCCAGGGCGCGCGCGATCTCCAGGCGGCGCTGGTCGCCGTACGGCAGCGAGCGCGCCACGTCGTTGGCGCGGTGGCCGATGCCGACGTAGTCCAGCAGCTCCTGGGCGCGGGCCTCGATGGCGGCTTCCTCGGCGCGCGTGCCGCGGGTGCGGAACACCGCGCCCAGCACGCCGGCGCGGGTGCGCATGTGGCGGCCGATCATGACGTTCTCGATCGCGCTCAGGTTGGCGAACAGGCGGATATTCTGGAAGGTCCGCGCCAGGCCGGCATAGGCCACCTCGTGCGGCTTCTTGCCCGACATCGACACGCCGTTGAAGGTGCAGCTGCCGTCTTCCGGGATGTAGAGGCCCGTGAGCACGTTGAACAGCGTGGTCTTGCCCGCGCCGTTGGGCCCGATCAGGCCGTAGATCTCGCCCTGCTCGATATCGAAGCTGACGTCCGACAAGGCCTGCAGGCCGCCGAAGCGTTTGCCCAGCCCCTGGGCTTGCAGCAACTTGCTCATGCCGCGCCTCCCTGGGTCTTGGTGGCCAGCTCGCGCTTGCGCACGGCGGACGGCCACAGGCCGGCGGGACGGAACAGCATCACGCACACCATCGCCAGGCCGAACAGCAGCATGCGGATGCCCTCGGGATCCAGCACCACGGCGCCGAACAGCATGTGCTGCACCGGCTCGACCACGGCGCGCAGGAACTCCGGCAGCGCGGCCAGGATCAGCGCGCCCAGGATCACGCCCGGGATGTGGCCCATGCCGCCCAGCACCACCATGCACAGGATCGAGATCGATTCCATCAGCGAGAAGCTCTCGGGGCTGACGAAGCCCTGCATCGACGCGAACAGCGCGCCCGCCACGCCGCCGAACGAGGCGCCCATGGCGAAGGCCAGCAGCTTGATGTTGCGGGTGTTGATGCCCATCGCCTTGGCGGCGATCTCGTCTTCACGGATCGCTTCCCAGGCGCGGCCGATGCGCGAGTTCTGCAGCCGCACGCACACCAGGACGATGATGAGCGTCAGCGCCAGCAGCAGGTAGTAGTACTTCTCCGGCCCGGTCACGCGGATGCCCAGCAGGCTTTCCGTGCGGCCGAAGGCGAACTCGCCCACCTTGAAGGTGTCGATGCGGTTGATGCCCTGCGGGCCGTTGGTGATGTTGACCGGCGCGTTCAGGTTGTTCAGGAAGATGCGAATGATCTCGCCGAAGCCCAGCGTCACGATGGCCAGGTAATCGCCGCGCAACTTGAGCGTCGGCGCCCCCAGCAGCACCCCGAACAGGCACGCCACCGCCAGCGCGATCGGCAGGATCGCCCAGAACGGCAGGTGCAGGCCGAAGTGCGGCGAGGCCAGCAGCGCCCAGGTGTAGGCGCCCACCGCGTAGAACGCGATATAGCCCAGGTCCAGCAGGCCGGCGAAGCCCACCACGATGTTCAGGCCCAGCGACAGCATCACGTACAGCAGCGCGAAGTTCAGGATGCGGACCCAGCTCTGGCCGGCCATGCCGATCACGAACGGCAGCACCGCCAGCACGATGCCGATCAGCGCGATGCCGATCAGGTTGCGGGTCGACAGCCCGCTGTTTTTCAGGGTGGTGCTCATGCGCGGTCCCCCACGCGTTCGCCCAGCAGGCCGGACGGACGGAAGATCAACACCAGCACCAGCACGAAGAACGCGAACACGTCCTGGTAGTGGCTGCCCAGGAAGCCGCCGGTCAGGTCGCCGATGTAGCCGGCGCCCAGCGATTCGATGATGCCCAGCAAGAGGCCGCCCGCCATGGCGCCGACCAGGTTGCCGATGCCGCCCAGCACCGCGGCCGTGAAGGCCTTCAGGCCCAGCATGAAGCCCATGGTGTACTGCGACACGCCGTAGTAGGTGGCGACCATCATGCCGGCCACGGCGGCCAGCACCGAGCCGATCAGGAACGCCGCCGAAATCACGGTGTTGATGTTCACGCCCATCAGGCCGGCCACCTCGCGGTTCTGCGCGGTGGCGCGCATGGCGGTGCCCAGGCGCGTCTTGTGCACCACGGCCAGCAGCCCGCCCATGATCAGCGCGGCAATCGCGACGATGGCGATCTGCAGCGTGCTCATGCGGGCGCCGAAGATCTCGAACACCTGCGGCGTCAGCACCTGCGGGAAGTTCAGGTAGTTGCGGCCCCAGCCCATCATCGCCACGTTCTGCAGGATGATCGACACGCCGATGGCGGTGATCAGGGCGGCCAGGCGCGGGGCGCGGCGCAGCGGCCGGTAGGCCACGCGCTCGGCGGTCCAGCCCACGGCCATGCACAGCGGCACGGACACCAGCAGGCCCAGGCCCAGCACCAGGAAGGCGGACGCGGACGGGTCGCCGCCGACCAGCGAGATGGCGATCGTGGTCGCCGCCATCGCGCCGATCATGACGACGTCGCCATGCGCGAAGTTGATCAGCCCGATGATGCCGTACACCATGGTGTAGCCAAGGGCGACCAGGGCGTACACGCTGCCGAGCGTGACGCCGTTAATCAGTTGTTGAATGAAGATATCCATAGGGGCCGTGGGAAATAAGCCTGGAAAAATCGCGCGAGAATCGGATGCGGCGCGGCCCGGGGGCCGCCTTCGCGCAAATCGCCGCCGCGCCGGGCGGCGCGCGCGGGGTCAAGATGGCCAGGCGCGGCGGCGCCGCGTCCTGGCCGGGTCAGGCGGCCTTAGTTGGCCTGGCTGACCATCGTTTCAACCATCTCCCACTTGCCATTCTTGACTTCGTAGATGGTGACCGAGATTTCCTTCAGATCGCCGTTCTTGTCGTAGGCGATGTGCTCGCTGGTCGCGCCCTTGCGGTTCAGCTTGGCCAGTTCCGGCAGGTACTTCTCGGGCTTGGCCGAGCCGGCGGCTTCGATGGCGCTGATCATGTTCCAGGCGCCGTCATAGGCGTAGGGCGCGTAGACGCCGGGGGCCTTCTTGAAGCGGGCCTGGTAGCGCTGCTCGAAGTCCTTGCCCGCGGCCATCTTGTCCAGCGGCACGCCGGCCAGCGAGGCGAAGGTGCCGTCGGCGGCGTCGCCAGCCAGCTTGATGAAGGTGTCGCTGCGGGTCATTTCGCCCGAAACCAGCGGCGACTTCAGGCCGAGCGTGGCCAGTTGGCGCTTCATCGGGCCGGACTGGGCGTCCAGGCCGCCGTAGAAGATGGCGTCGGGCGCCGAGCCCTTGATGTTGGTCAGGATGGCCGTGAAGTCGTTGGCCTTGTCGGTCGTGTACTCGCGGCGCACCACCTGGCCGCCGGCGGCCTTGACGGCCTTCTCGACCTCGTCGGCCAGGCCCTGGCCGTAGGCGGTGCGGTCGTCGATGATGGCGACCTTCTTGGCCTTCAGGCTCTGCACCATGAACTTGCCGACCGCGGCGCCCTGCTGGGTATCGCTGGTCATCATGCGGAAGGTGGTTTCGTAGCCCTGCTTGGTGTACTCGGGCGAGGTCGCCATGGCGATCTGCGGCAGGCCGGCTTCGTGGTAGACGCGCGACGCGGGGATCGTGGTGCCCGAATTGAAGTGGCCCAGGATGCCGACGACGTTCTCGTCGACCAGCTGCTGCGCCACCTGCACGCCGACGCGCGGGTCGGCCTGGTCATCACGCGACACCAGCACGAACTTGGCCGGCTGGCCGTCGATCTTGATGCCCTTCTTGTTGGCT
This sequence comes from Achromobacter sp. 2789STDY5608615, assembly GCF_001298995.1. Taxonomy (NCBI): domain Bacteria; kingdom Pseudomonadati; phylum Pseudomonadota; class Betaproteobacteria; order Burkholderiales; family Alcaligenaceae; genus Achromobacter; species Achromobacter sp. 2789STDY5608615. The sequence continues at coordinate 67,996 of NZ_CYTY01000011.1, read as the reverse complement.
TCTTCCAGCGCCAGGTTCAGGCCGTTCTGCATGTCCTCGCCATAGTGCGACTGGGGACCGGTCAGGGGCGCGGCAAAGCCGAACTTGATGTCGGCGGCCTGCGCGGCGGCGGCCATGCCGACGGCGGCGATGCTGGCGGCGACAAGCTTCAAAGTGGTGCGAAACTTCATTGGAATCCTCCGGTATGTCGGATGTGGCTTTGTTATACCTGGGCTTTTGGGCCAGGTCTTTCTATTTGAGTGCGATTGCCGGGTTGCCACAATCGAACTTCAGGTGCGACCGGATTTTGCTTCCAGTGCAACCTCACGAGATATTGGAGATAACCCTTGGTTTCCCAAGGGTTACCCCTCGGTCACCCTCAGCCGATGGTCATGAGGCTGGCGTTACCGCCGGCCGCGGCCGTGTTGACGCTGATGGAGCGCTCGGTCAATAGGCGCTCCGGCACATACGAGACGCCGGCCGCCAGCGCATCCGAGGTCAGGCCGTGTACCGCCAGGATCGCGCCGGGACGCTGCGCGATGCGCTGATTCAGGGCGCGCAGCGCGTCGCCGTCGCCTTCGAACAGCACCGCCTGGTAATCGGCCTGGTCGACCTCGGCATCCGCCAGGATGCCCGCCTGGCCCTGCTGCTCGGCATCCAGCGTGGCCAGCAGCGCCTGCGCCGCGGGCGTATCCGCGAACCAGGCGTGGTTGCCGGTCAGCCGCGCCGCCGACCACTGCGCGCGCGCGCCGGCCTCGGTGGCAGCCACGCAATAGACCGCGCCGCGCGGCTCGACCAGATAGGTGTTGGTCTCGCCCGTGGGGCCCGGCAGCGCGATGCGCTGCGGCAGCGGCGCCGCCGCGTCCAGCGTCGGCGGCAGGCCCTCGGGGCGCGTGCCCAGCAGGCGGTACATATACAGCGGGCCGCCAGCCTTGGGACCGGTGCCCGACAGGCGCTCGCCGCCGAAGGGCTGCACGCCGACCACGGCGCCGACGATGTTGCGGTTGACGTAGACGTTGCCGGCGTGGACCTGGCCGGTCACGTGGGCGATGGTTTCGTCGATGCGGGTGTGCACGCCGAACGTCAGGCCGTAGCCGGTGCCGTTGGCGGCGTCCAGCAACGCGTCCAGCTCGTCGCGGGCGTAGCGCACCACGTGCAGCACCGGGCCGAACACCTCGCGGGTCAGCTCGCTGATGTGGTCGATCTCGATGATGGTGGGCGCCACGAAGGTGCCGTGGCGGCATTCGCCGTTCAGCTCGACCTGGTCGACGCGGTGGCCCGCCGTGCGCATCGTGTCGATGTGACGCTGGATGCCGTTGCGTGCCTCGGTGTCGATGACCGGGCCGACGTCGACCGACAAGCGGTCCGGGTTGCCCACACTCAGCTCGCGCATCGCGCCGCGCAGCATCGTCAGGACGTGATCGGCGTTGTCTTCCTGCACGCACAGCACGCGCAGCGCCGAGCAGCGCTGGCCGGCCGAATCGAAGGCCGAGCTGAGCACGTCGAACACCACCTGCTCGGACAGCGCCGACGAATCCACCACCATGGCGTTCTGGCCGCCGGTCTCGGCGATCAGCGGAATGGTGTGGCCGTCATCGTCCAGGCGGTCGGCCAGCGTGCGCGCGATGATGCGCGCCACGTCGGTGGAACCGGTGAACATCACGCCGCGCACGCCGGGGCTGGCCACCAGTTGCGCGCCGACGGTCTCGCCGCGGCCCGGCAGCAGTTGCACCGCGCCGGGCGGCACGCCGGCGGCGCGCAGGATCGCCACCGCCTGCGCCGCGATCAGCGGCGTCTGCTCGGCGGGCTTGGCCAGCACGGTGTTGCCGGCGGCCAGCGCGGCCGCGACCTGGCCGGTGAAGATGGCCAGCGGGAAATTCCACGGACTGATGCACAGCACGGTGCCCAGCGGGCGGTGCGTGTCGTTGCTGAATTCGCGGTCGGCCTGGTCGGCGTAGTAGCGCAGGAAGTCCACCGCCTCGCGCACTTCGGCGATGGCGTTGGGCAGCGACTTGCCGGCCTCGCGCACGATCAGGCCCAGCAGGGTCTGCATCTGCTCTTCCAGCAACTGGGCGGCGCGGCGCAGGCATTGCGCGCGCTCGGCCACCGGGGTCGATTGCCAGATGGGCGCGGCGTTGGCGGCCGCGCGCAGGGCCACCTCGGCTTCTTCGCCGTTGGCCTCGATGACATGGCCGACCACGTCGCGCAGGTTGGCGGGATTGCGCACTTCGATGGCGCGGGCCATGTCCCAGGCGCCGTCGCCCTCGCCCAGCATGGGCGCGGCGCGCCAGGGCGTGGCGGCGCTGGTCAGCAGCGCGGCCGACAGCGAGCCCAGGCGGTGTTCGTTGCTCAGGTCCAGGCCGGCGGAGTTGGCGCGCGCGCCCTGCTGCGGATTGCCGTACAGCTCGCGCGGCAGCGGGATCTTCTCGTGCGGCGCGCCCAGCGGCACGATGCGCGAGGCGGCCTCGACCGGATCGGCCACCAGCGTCTCGACCGGAATGCTCTCGTCGCCGATGAGGTTGACGAACGAGGTGTTGGCGCCGTTCTCCAGCAGGCGACGCACCAGGTAGGCCAGCAGCGTTTCGTGCGTGCCGACCGGAGCGTAGATGCGGCAGGGGCGGTTCAGCTTGCCCTGCGCCAGCGGTCCGACCACCTCGTCGTACAGCGGTTCGCCCATGCCGTGCAGGCACTGGAATTCATACTGGCCCGGGTAGTAGTTCTGGCCGGCCAGCTGGTAGATCGCGGCCAGCGTGTAGGCGTTATGGGTGGCGAACTGCGGGTACACGGCTTCCGGCGCGCCCAGCAGCTTGCGGGCGCAGGCCAGGTAGGCCACATCGGTGTAGACCTTGCGGGTGTAGACCGGATAGCCTTCCAGGCCGTCGACCTGGGCGCGCCTGATCTCGCTGTCCCAATAGGCGCCCTTGACCAGGCGCACCATCACGCGATGGCGGCTGCGGCGGGCCAGGTCGATGACGTAGTCGATCACGAACGGCGCGCGCTTCTGGTAGGCCTGGATGACGAAGCCGATGCCGCTCCAGCCTTCCAGCTCGGGCGTGAAGCACAGCGCCTCCAGCAGGTCCAGCGAGATCTCCAGGCGATCGGCCTCTTCGGCGTCGATGTTCAGGCCGATGTCGTAGCTGCGCGCCAGGATGGTCAGCGCCTTCACGCGCGGCAGCAGCTCGGCCATGACGCGCTCGCGCTGGGCGCGCGAATAGCGCGGGTGCAGCGCCGACAGCTTGATGGAAATGCCCGGGCCTTCATAGATGCCGCGGCCGGCGGCGGCCTTGCCGATGGCGTGGATGGCCTGCTCGTACGAGGCGTAATAGCGGTCGGCGTCCTCGGCCGTGGTGGCCGCCTCGCCCAGCATGTCGTAGGAATAGCGGAAGCCGCGGCCTTCCATCTTGCGGTTGTTGGCCAGCGCCTCGGAGATGGTCTGGCCCGACACGAACTGCTCGCCCATCATGCGCATGGCGATGTTCACGCCCTTGCGCACCAGCGGCTCGCCGCCCTTGCCGATCAGGCGCGTCAGCGCCTTGGATAGCGACTGTTCGCTGCTCACGGCCACCAGCTTGCCGGTGATCATCAGGCCCCAGGTGGCGGCGTTGACGAACAGCGACTGCGAACCGCCCATGTGCGACTTCCAGTCGCCGCGGGAAACCTTGTCGCGGATCAGCGCATCGCGCGTGGCGCGGTCGGGAATGCGCAGCAGCGCCTCGGCCAGGCACATCAGCGCCACGCCTTCCTGGCTCGACAGAGAAAACTCCTGGATCAGTCCCTCGACCCCGCCGCCGGTGCGCTTGCCGCGCAGCTTCTTGACCAGATCGGTGGCAACCGCGTGGACCTTTTCCAGGTTCGGCATGCGGGCCTGGCCCAGCAGCAGCGGCACGCACTCCGGCTCGGGGCGGCGGTAGGCGGCGGTGATGGCGGCGCGCAGCACCGATTGCGGTTGCACGTCCTGGCCGAATTCGTAGAACGGTGGCGTGGCGGCGGCCTGCTGTTCGCCGCCCTCTTCATCGCCGCCCTCTTCGCCGCCCAGATGGGACATCTCGGCCGGCAGGTGGCCGCGCTCGATCTTGTCCAGGTAGGCGAGGATCGCCTGCTTGTGCAGCCAGTGGGGCGTGCAATTGAGTTTTTGCGCGGCGGCCTTCAGGCGGTCGCGCAGCGCGTCATCGACCTTGACGCCGAGGGTGGTGCTGGCCATAAGAGATTGCTTCCTGTCGCATGGCAGAGGTCACACCGGGCCCGCAAGGGGGCCCGGCATCGGTAGGACCGTATGCTAGTCAGGTTGCAACCGGCTTTGTATTAAGGTTAACCCTAGGGGTTAACCGGTTGAGATCATGGCAGGTTTTGGTATCCTGCCCGTCCCCTTTTATTTGCCGGATTCGGGCAGCGGCGAGCAGCCCAGCATCTGCACCGCGCCGGCGCTGTCCGGCGTCTGGCCGCGGATGGCGGATGCCATCGCGCCCGCCAGCGCCGCCACCGCGCGCTGCTGCGCCGCGACCAGCGCCGGCACGCCGGCCTCGGACACGGTTTCGGTGACGACACTGCGGCACAGCAGGCCGTTGCCCTTGAGGTTGACCGGCCGCACCCGCCAGGTGGCGTCCAGCTGCGCCATGCGGCCCGACACCAGGTCGAAGCGCTGCACGTCGGTCTGCACCCGCCACAGCGGCGCGGACGGACCGGGCTTGACCACCTGCACATCGAGCGCGCCCAGGTCGTGCTTGAGGGCATCGGACAAGGCGCCCCGGATCTCGTCGCCCAGCGGCGAGCTCCAGCGCTCCGAATACAGCGCCGCCACGCTGCCGTCGCCGGTGCGGACCATCAGTTGCGGCTGGTCGGCCTGCGCCGCCACGTTGACGCCCTGCACTTCCAGCAGGAACGGCGCCGCCGCGCGCGGCACGGCCAGCGCCTGGGGCGCCGGCCCCCTGCAGGGTGTAGTAATGGACCGGCGGCGACGAGGCGCAGGCGGCCAGCAGCAGCGGCAGGGCCAGCACGGCCAACCCGCGGCGCAGGGACGGCGCGGCGGCGCGGACGGGACGGAAACGGATATGGGTCATGGGTTCAGTTCCTGACGGGGCCGGCGCCGGGGATCGGGTCGCTGCCGCGGCCGCGCAGCAGCGCTTCGGGGTTCGATTGCAGGAAGTCGGCCAGCGCGCGCAGCGAGCGGGCGGCGCGGCTCAGTTCCTGCATGGCCTTTTCGGCGTTGACCGGCAGCGAGGCGTCCGAGGCCACCAGGGCGTTGAGGCTGGCCATGGAATCGCGCGCCTGCTTGAGCACGTTCTGCGCCTCCGGCGCCACCTGCTTGTCCAGGCGGTTCATCAGCTTGGAGGTGCTGGCCAGCGTGGTGCGCAGGTCCTCGCCGATCTTGTCGAACGGGATCTTGTCGATCTTGGCGACGATGTTGCTGACCTGCTGCTGTAACTGGTCGAGGTTGCCCGGCACGGTCGGGATCAAGGCCGGGTTGGACATCTTGAACTCCACCGGCTTGGCGTTGGGGAAGTCGTCCAGCACCACGTACAGCTGGCCCGTCAACAGGTTGGCCGTGCGCAACTGGGCGCGCAGGCCGTGCTTGATCATGATGCCGAGCAGGCGTCCGCCAGCCTCGTCGCCGTCCTTGATGGCGTGTTCGCGCACGTCTTCGTAGACGCGGCCCAGGCGTTCCGGATACAGCGTCGCGTCCACCAGCGCGTAGAAACGCTTGCTGACCGGATCGAAGTCCATGTTGATCTGCGTGACATTGCCCAGCGTGATGCCCGAGAAGTCGATCGACGCGCCCACCGCCAGGCCGCGGATCGACTGGTCGAAGCGCATGCGGATCGGGAAGGCCTCGCCATCGGGGTTGGCCTTGGCCGCCGCCTCGGTGGCATACAGTTCGAAGTGCGCGTCGGCCGGCGCCGGCGTGCTGGCGTCGCGCACGCTGTAGACCGGCTCGAAGGCCACGCCGCCCACGGCCATCGAGACCAGCGACTGGGTGCGCACCTTCAGGCCTTCGGCATTGACGCTGAAATCCACGCCGCTGGCGTTCCAGAAACGCGTGCCGTTGGTGACGAACTTGTCGTTGGGCGCGTCCACGAACACTTCGACGTTGACCGCGTTGCCGGTCTTGTCGAGCGCATAGCCGATCACGCGGCCGACGTTGATGCGGCGGAAATACACCGGCGAGCCGATGTCCAGCGAACCCAGGTCCGCCGCCTTGAGCTTGAAGCGCTTGCCGGCGCGATCATGCGTGACGGCGGGCGGCGTCTCCAGGCCGACGAAGTGCAGCTTGGTCGCCTTCTTGGACGCATCCTTGCCCTCGACCGCGTCCACGCCGATGTAGGCGCCCGACAGCAAGGTGCCCAGGCCCGACACGCCGCTGACGTCCAGGCGCGGCCGCACCACCCAGAAGTTGGTGCCCTCGCGCGCCAGGTCGGCCACGTCCTTGGACAGCTCGGCGTTGACCACCACCTTGCTGCGGTCGGCATTGAAGCCGATCGAGCGCACGGTGCCGACGTTCACGTCCTTGTAGCGCAGCTGGGTCTTGCCGACTTCCAGCCCTTCGGCGGTATTGAATTCGATCGACAGGTCGGGACCGGCCTGCATCCAGGTCCGCACCACCAGCGACAGGCCCATCAGCGCCGCGACGATCGGCACCAGCCAGATCCATGAAATCCGGCTCTTGCGCTTGCGCGAGATCGTGGGTGACGCGTACTTCTCTTCACCAGATCCAGGTGCTTGGTCGGACATCGGTTTTCCTTTTCTTCTTTGAACGGCGCGCGGCGTTCCCGCCCACGCGCCGCAATCGTGCTGGCGTCAACCCGCTTGCGCGCCAGCGGCGGACGCCGGACGCCGGCCCGCGGCCGGTTCCGGGTCGTCCAATTCACCCGCTGCTTCCAGGTCCCAGCTGCGGCGCAGATCGAAGCTCATGGCGGACAGCATGGTCAGGATGACGACCACGCCGAACGCCGCCGCGCCCGCGCCGGCGCTGATTTCCATCAGGCCCTGGAAATCGGCCAGGGCCGCCAGCAGAATCACCACGAACACATCCAGCATCGACCACTGGCCGATGAACTCGACCATCTGGTACAGCCGGGTGCGCGGGCGCAGGTTGGTGGTGCTGCGCCACTGCTCGGTCAACAATAACAGGATCAGCGCCAGCAATTTGGTCAGCGGCACCGCCACGCTGGCGATGAAAACGATCAGCGCGATGTCCCAGGAACCCATGTCCCACAGTTCCACCACGCCGCCCAGGATGGTGTGGGCGCTGTCGCCCAGCACCGAGCTGACCTTCATCACCGGCAGCACATTGGCGGGAATATAGAACACCACGGCCGCCAGCAACAGCGCCCAGGTGCGGGCCAGGTGGTCGGGCTTGCGGTAGTGCACCACGGCGTGGCAACGCACGCAGTGGTGCTCGGCCTCGGCGTCTTCCGCGTGCGCCACGGCCTGCACCTGGCCGCAGACATGGCAGCCCGTCAGCACCACGCCGGGACCCGCCTCGGGCACGTGCACCGGCACCACGCCGTCGCTTTCGGCATAGCGCCACAGCACGTGCGGCGAGAGGCGGCCGAGCATGGTCAGGAAAATGGTGAGGATGCCAAAGGCGATCAGGCCGATGCCGGGCGAGACCGCGGCCATGCCGGCCAGTTTCACCACCGCGACCAGCACGCCCAGCAGGAACACCGGCACCATGCACCAGGGCCGCAACAGGCCCAGCAGGCGCATCGCGCCACGGAATCCGGCCGGCTCGACGCCGCGCGACAAAGGGCCCAGCACCCACAGCAACAACGTCAACTGGAACAGCGGCAGCACGAAACCCGCCAGGCCGGTCATGATCGCCACGGCGTAATGCCCCTGGCGCCAGGTGATGCCGATGGCATCCAGCAGCGAGGCCTGCTGCACCATGCCCTGCACCGACATCGAGGCGACCGGGTAGGCGTTGGCCACGCCAAAGATGATCAGCGCGGCGATGGCGAGTGCCAGCCAATTGGACAAAGTAAGCCCGCTGTAGCGCCAGAGTATGGTGCCGCAGCGGGCGCAATTGGCGGTCTCGCCAGGTTCGAGCTGATGTCGGCGATAGATGCTTGCGCAGTGTTCGCACTCGATCAGCGGCTGGCTCTCCGCGGTCGTCATAGGCCTATTCGACTAGCTCGACTTCCTGCTTGTCGGGCGCGGCCGACGGCGGCTTGCCGTGGTCGTCGAAATCGAGCGTGACCTTGCCGGCCTCGTCCAGGTCCACCGTGACGGTGCCGCCATCGACCAGCTTGCCGAACAGCAGCTCGTCGGCCAGCGCGCGCCGGATGGTGTCCTGGATCAGGCGCTGCATCGGTCGCGCGCCCATCAGCGGATCGAAGCCTTCCTTGGCCAGGTGCTCGCGCAGGGCCGTGGTGAACACGGCTTCGACGCGGCGCTCGTGCAGCTGGTCTTCGAGCTGCATCAGGAACTTGTCGACCACGCGCAGGATGATCTCGCGGTCCAGCGGCGCGAACGGGATGATCGCATCCAGCCGGTTGCGGAACTCGGGCGTGAACATGCGGCGGATTTCCGCCATCTCGTCGCCAACCACGCGCGAATTGGCGAAGCCGATGGACGGACGGTTCAAGGTCTCGGCGCCCGCGTTGGTCGTCATGATGAGGATGACGTTGCGGAAGTCCGCCTTGCGGCCGTTGTTGTCCGTCAGCGTGCCATGGTCCATGACCTGCAGCAGGATGTTGAAGACGTCCGGGTGGGCCTTTTCGATTTCATCGAGCAGCAGCACGCAGTGCGGCTGCTTGGTGATGGCCTCGGTCAGCAGGCCGCCCTGGTCGAAACCGACGTATCCCGGCGGCGCGCCGATCAGGCGCGACACCGCGTGGCGTTCCATGTACTCGGACATGTCGAAGCGCAGCAGCTCCACGCCCAGCGTGAAGGCCAGCTGGCGCGCGACTTCGGTCTTGCCGACGCCGGTGGGGCCGGAGAACAGGAAAGCGCCGATCGGCTTTTCCGGCTTGCCCAGGCCCGAGCGCGCCATCTTGATGGCGGCGGACAGCGCCTCGATGGCGTTGTCCTGGCCGAACACCACGGTCTTGAGGTCGCGGTCCAGCGTGGCGAGCTTGCTGCGGTCGTCGTTGGAGACGGACTGCGGCGGAATGCGCGCGATCTTGGAAACGATGTTCTCGATGTCGACCTTGCCGATCACCTTCTTCTGGCGCGAACGCGGCAGCAGGCGCTGCGCGGCGCCGGCCTCGTCGATCACGTCGATGGCCTTGTCAGGCAGGTGGCGGTCGTTGATGAAGCGCGCCGACAGTTCCGCGGCGGCCGACAGCGCGGCGGCCGAGTAGCGGACGTTGTGGTGTTCCTCGAAGCGGCTCTTCAGGCCGCGCAGGATCTGCACGGTCTGCTCGACGCTGGGTTCCGGCACGTCGATCTTCTGGAAGCGACGCGACAGCGCGTGGTCTTTCTCGAAGACGCCGCGGTATTCCGTATACGTGGTGGCGCCGATACACTTGAGCTGGCCCGAGGACAGGGCCGGCTTGAGCAGGTTGGAGGCGTCCAGCGTGCCGCCCGAGGCCGAACCGGCGCCGATCAGCGTGTGGATTTCGTCGATGAACAGGATCGCGTCGGGATTGCCGCGGATCTGCTTGAGCACGCCCTTCAGGCGCTGCTCGAAATCACCGCGGTACTTGGTGCCCGCCAGCAGCGCGCCCATGTCCAGCGCGAACACTTGCGCGGCCTGCAGGATCTCGGGGACCTCGCCGCGCGTGATGCGCCAGGCCAGGCCCTCGGCGATGGCGGTCTTGCCCACGCCGGCCTCGCCGACCAGCAGCGGGTTGTTCTTGCGGCGGCGGCACAGCACCTGGATCACGCGCTCGACTTCGTGCTCGCGCCCGATCAGCGGATCGATGCGGCCGGCCAACGCCGCGGCGTTCAGGTCGGTCGCATACTGGTCCAGCGGCGACTGGCGCGATTCGCCCTGCTCTTCACCATTGGTTTGCTGCTCTTTCTGCACGGCGGCGGACTCCACCTGTGGCTGTTTGGTAATGCCATGCGACAGGAAATTCACCACATCCAGCCGCGTGACGCCCTGCTGTTGCAGGTAGTACACGGCGTGCGAATCCTTTTCGCCAAAAATGGCCACGAGCACGTTCGCGCCGGTGACCGGCTTCTTGCCGGTGCCGCCCGCGGACACATGCATGATCGCGCGCTGGATCACGCGCTGGAAACCCAGCGTGGGCTGGGTGTCGACTTCCGCGCCGCTGGGGATCACCGGCGTGTTTTCCGAAACGAACTGACGCAGGTTGCGGCGCAGGTCATCCAGATTGGCGGCGCAGGCGCGCAACACTTCAACCGCGGAAGCGTTGTCGAGCAACGCCAGCAGCAGGTGCTCGACGGTAATAAATTCGTGCCGGGCCGAACGGGCCTCGACGAAAGCCATATGCAGGCTGACTTCAAGCTCTTGGGAAATCACGCTTCCTCCGTAACGCATCGAAGCGGTCAAATACACGATTCATATTCTATGCCGATCAGGGCGTAACGCCAGCGATTTCAAAAACCACGCTGTCGTGGCGGCCTTGCGCGTCCATGGCGGTCAACGTATACCGCCCGTCCCGCGTCAGCACCAGATTAAACGGACGACCCGACGCGGCATGACCCACCACGCGACCATCGAGCATCCACCATACTTCACCCTCAGCGCCCTGCACATCCACATCCACCGACACCTGCGTGCTGCCCGGCACGGGCCGCAGCACCGAGCCGGTGGCCACGCCACCCAGGCGCAACGGCCCCTGCGTGGCATCGGCGTAGCCGGCGAACGACGGCGGCACCGTGTCATTCAGGGCCCAGGCCGCACGCTGCTCGGGGCATTCCCCGGACGGCACGCTGCCCAGCCGGTAACCCAGCGGCCAGCACGTCACGACCGCCTGCACCGAGGCAGGCCGCATGCGCACGTGCTGGGCGCCTTCCGGCAACGCCGCCACGATGTCCTGCAGTAGCGGCGCCGCCACATTCGCACCGAAAAACCCGGGATTGGGCGTGCCGTCGGGACGGCCCACCCAGACCCCGATCGTCCAGCTGTCGGTCACTCCGACGGCCCAGGCGTCCCGGAATCCGAAACTCGTCCCGGTTTTCCAGGCCAGTTGCCGGGCCGGACTGCCCGACTGGTAAAAGGGCCGGTCCGGGTGGCCGCCGCCTTCCAGGATGTCGCGCACGATCCAGGCCGCGCCAGCACTCATCATACGGGACTCGACCCGCGGCTGCTCCGGCCGCAGGCGCGGACGCCCGGAGATGCCGCCACGGGCCAGGGCCCGATAAGCGCCGACCAATTCTTCCAATGTGGTGCCGCCCCCGCCCAAAATCAAGCTCAGATTCGGCTCGGCGCCGGCCGGCAAACGTAACCAGACCCCGCCCGTCAGCATAACCGAGGCGAAACGGGTGGGTCCGACCCGGTCCAGCAGGTCCACCGCCGGCACGTTGAGCGAGCGCCGCAGCGCCTGCGCCACACTCACCGGCCCGGAGAACGCCGCCTGGAAATTGCCCGGGGCGTAGCCGCCGAACGACAACGGCGCGTCGATCAGCAGGCTTTCCGAGTGGATCAGGCCGTCGTCCAGGGCCTGCGCGTACAGGAACGGCTTGAGGGTCGAGCCGGGCGAACGCACCCCGCGCACCATATCCACGTGCGCGTATCGGGAATCATCGGAAAAGTCGGCGGAACCGGCGTAGGCCTTGACCTCAAGGGAGTCGTTGTCCATCACCAGCACCGCCATCGAGACCTTGGGCGGCAGGTTGTCGACCCGGTCCAGCAGCATGCGCTCGACCGCGGCCTGCATGTCGGCGTCCAGGGTCGACGTCAGCAGCGGCGGGCGGCTGCCGGGGCGGCGCGAACCGGCCGCCGGGCGGCCGGCCTCCTGCAACAGGCGCTGCGCGGCCAGCGGCGCCAGCCAGCGGGCCCGCAGCGGCGGCGCCACCACTTGCTCGATCTTGGCGTCGGCCACCTCGGCGGGCGTCCAGCGGCCCAGTTCCACCATGCGGTCCAGCACCTTGTCGCGCGCGGTCTGCGCCGCCTGGGGATGGCGGTCCGGCCGCAGCCGCGACGGCGCCTGCGGCAAGGCGGTCAGCATGGCGGCCTCGGCCGGGCTCAGATCGCGCGCCGGCTTGCCCAGCCACAGGCGCGACCCCATTTCCACGCCCTCGACGATGCCGCCCATGGGCGCGTGGGTCAGGTACAGCGACAGGATCTCGTCCTTGCTGTAGTGCATTTCCAGCTGCACCGCGCGCCAGGCCTGGCGCAGCTTGGCGCTCATCGAGCGCGACGGCTTGCCGGCCAGCTGCGGGTCGATCAGGCGAGCCACCTGCATGGTCAGGGTCGAGCCGCCCGAGACGATGCGGCGGTTGGTGGCCCATTGCCAGCCGGCCCGCGCCAGCGACACCGGATTGACCCCGGGGTGCCAGTAGAACCAGCGGTCCTCGTAGGTCAGCAGGGTATCGAGGTAGTGCGGCGACACCTGGTCGGGCTTGACCGGGTAGCGCCAGATGCCGTCGCGGCTGGGATAGTTGCGCAGCGGCGTGCCGTCGGCGGCGACCACCACGGCCGCGCCGCCGGAGTCGATGGCAGGCAGGGGATAGAGGCGGTCGAACACGAATAACAACGCGGCCAGCGCGAGAAGCACGCTGGCCGCGAAGAGTCCGCGCCGTCGCCAGCGGCGGGCGCGCGAGGCGCCCGCCGGCGGGGTGGCGGCGGTGTTCAAGGACGCTGCTTGGCGCTGCGATCGCGGATTTCGACCGTGCTCCATTGCTCGCCTACGCCACGGATCTCGGGCCGGTACATGTCTTCGGCCACGGTCGACGGCACCGAATAACGGCCCGGCGTCACGACCCGCACCAGGTAGAACACGTCCACCTTGCCGCGGCCCAGCGATACCGCCGCCACATACCGGTCATCGCGGAATTCGCGGTGCTTGATGTTGGGGTCGGCCATCGCGTCGGCCACGCGGCGCCCGCCGATGCTCCAGTCCTGCATTTCGGGGCTTTGCGACAGGTTCAGGTTCTCGACCTCGAAACCGGCCGGCACGCGGTCCACCAGCAGGCCGTCCGGAATGTTCTGGTTGGCGCTGGCCTGGACCCACACCACCAGCATGTCGCCGGTCTGCAGCGTGCCGCCATCCCACGGCTTGCCGTCCGGACGGTACCAGCCGCGCTTGAGCTGGATGACGTCGCTGCGCGGCGCCGGCACCGTGGTCGGGCTGCCCTGGATGTCGTACTCGATGAACAGCGACTGGCTGCCGGTGTTGGTCAGCTGGGTGCCGGCCAGGTCGGCCGCGGTCAGCGACACGGTGCGGTCGGACCTGCCGCCTTCCAGTTCCTTGCGCACGCCATTGACGGTCAGCGCGGCCTGCCACGGGGTCGACTTGTCGCCGCCCGCGGCGCGCGCGGCCATCAGCAGGGCCATCTGTTCCTGGGTCGACAGGTACGAACGGTTGCCCATGCGCGCGGCCAGCTGCGTCATCAGGTTCTCGACGCGGTCATGGCGCAGCTCGTACTGGTTGGCCAGGGCGTAGGCCAGCGCGTAGTCACGCACGGCGCTGCCGTAGTCGCCGAGCCAGTCGTCGTAGTAGCTGTTGGCGCGGCGGGTGATGCCGTATTCGCGCGTCATGGCCAGGTCGAGCGCGCTCTTCATGCGCCCTTCGTCGCCCATCAGCTTGAACGCGGCGGCCAGCTGGATCAGGGGCAGCGGCGAACGCGCGCGGTCCTGGTAGTTGTCGAACAGCTGGCGCACCGTGGACAGCGGCGCCTTCTTGTCGCGCGCCAGCGCCAGGGCGGCGGTGGCCAGGCCGGCGAAGCGGCGATGGTCCTCGCGCAGCACGTTCAGCCCGCTGCTGTCCAGGCGGCCCGCCTCGAAGTCGCGCTTCAGGTTGGCCGACCAGGTGCCGAACGAACCGCTGCTCTGCTGCACCTGCTCCAGCAGCCACTGGCGCGAACGGTCCAGCGAGGCCTCGGGGATCGAGAAGCCCTTGTCGCGCGCATCCTGCAGGAAGCCCACGGCGTAGGCCGTCAGCCACACATCGCGCGCCGACGAGCTGCTCCACAGGTTGTAGGAGCCGACCGCATTGCGCATGCCCGACAGGCGGCCGATGGCGCCCGCGACCTTGGCTTCACGCTCGGCCTGGGTGCGCGGCTTGAGGCCGAACTGCTTGGCCGCTTCCTCGTCGATCAGCACCCACGGCAGGGTCGCGCTGATGGTCTGCTCGGTGCAGCCATAAGGGTAGTTGAGCAGGCCTTCGACCACGCGATTGACGTTGATCGGCGGACGGTTCGAGACCGTCATGCTGATCGTGGTCGAGTCCGGGTAGTACGACGCCACCCACGATGCCTGCGGCGTGTTGGACTCGCCCGGGTTCAGGCGCAGGCGGCGCATCTGGCGCTCGGCCGCGTAGGCCGGCTGCACCTGCAGCACCGATTCACGCACGATGTGGATCGGCTTGGCGCCGCCCTGCCCGTCCACGGTCAGGCGCATCAGGCCCAGGCCGTAGGAACCGGTGGTGCTGGCGGTGAAGCGCAGCGTGGTGCGTTGCTTGTCCTTGAGCGTCACGGTGCGGGTGCCGTCGACGATGCCGACCGGATCCAGCGCTTCCAGCTTGACCGTCACCTTCTGGTCGGAACCGCTGAGGTTGGTCACGTCCAGTGCGATGGCGGCCTGGTCGCCCGGGGTAATGAAGCGCGGCGTGTTCAGCTCGGCCACGATCGGCGCCGCCACCACCATTTCGGTGTCGGTGCTGCCGAAGTTGTCGGCGGTGAACGCGACGGCCATCAGGCGCAGCGTGCCGTTGAAGTCGGGCAGATCCAGCGTAATGTCGGCCTCGCCCTTGTCGTTGAGCTTGACCGGACCCGAGAACAGGTCGACCAGCTTGACCTTCTTGGGCAGGCTCTTGCTGTCGCCGCGCATGGCGGCGTCGCCGCCCCACTTCAGCTTGCCCTTGGTGCCGTCCATCTTCTCGATCAGCTTGCCGTACATGTCCAGCAGTTCGGCCGCGTAGCGGTGCTTGCCGAAGAAGAAGTCGAGCGGGTCGGGCGTGCGGTACTGGTTGATGTTGAGGATGCCGACGTCGACCGCCGACAGCGTCACCATGGCCTGCTTGCCCTGGGCGCCATCGACCTTCACGCGGACCGTGGTCTTGGTCTCGGGCTCGGTCTTGGCGGCGGCCGTCAGCTTGACGTCGAGCTTGCGGTCGGCGCTGGCGATCGGCAGGAAGGTCAGGCCCAGCGCGCGCGCCGGGGTCACGCGGTCGCCTTCGCTGCCGGGACGGAACACCGCCGCGGCCACGTACAGGTCATGGCGCTTCCAGCTCTTGTCGATCGGGATTTCCACTTGCGTGCCGGTCGCCTTCACGGCCACCCAGGTCGACCACAGCATGCGGTCGCCCTCGACGGTGATCAGGGCCTGGCCGTCGTGCGGCGGCGTCAGGGTCAGCTTAACGCTGTCGCCCGGCTTGGCGGGCACGCCTTCCAGCTTCATCTGGACGCGGTCGGGGCGGTTGCCCATGGCGTCGGCGTCCTGGGCGTCCCAGCCCGCATAGAAGCGGTAGCGCAGGGTTTCACCGGTCTCGGGATCGGCGATTTCCAGGCGGTAGCGGCCCCACTTGACCTGCACCGTGAACTGGCTGCGGTCCTGCAGCGCGATCTCGCGCGAGTCGAGCAGTTCCTCGGTTTCGGTGTAGCCGCTGTTCCAGCCGCGCTGGTCGTCGAAGCGCCAGTAGTATTGGCGTTCCTCGCGGTACAGGCGCATCTGGGCCTGCGCCAGCGGCGCGATCTTGCCCTGCGCGTCCACGCGCAGCACCTCGAACGAGGCCGGGGCGCCTTCGCGCGCGACATCGCTGTCGAACTGCGGGCGCACGGCGATCAGCTTGTCGGCGGGCCAGACGCTGCGCTCGATCGAACGCACCACCGGGCGGCCGCCCGATTCCAGCAGGCTGGCCGAGACCCGCACCTTCATCGGCGAATGGGTGCCGTCGGTGCGCGGTTCGACTTCCAGTTGCGCGGCGCCGGTCGAATCCAGCGCGGCTTCCGGCAGTTCCTCGAAATGGCGGCGCGAATCGTCGGCCACGTCGCCGAAGATGAAGCCGGGCCATTGCTGCGGCAGCGCAAAGCGGTCACGCTTGACCTGGAAGCTGGACAGCAGGCGGTTGCCGGCGGCGGGCGCGCCATACAGATAGTCGCCCTGCACGTCGACGGTCAGGGTGTCGTTGGGCGACAACACGTCCTGGTCGGACGTCAGCGCCATCTTCATGCGTTCAGGCAGGAATTCCTCGACCTGGAACTTCCACGAGGCATCGGGCGCGCGCGACGCGGGGTCGACGCGCAATTCCAGCATCCAGGCGCCGGTCTGGGCGTCGGGCGGCAGGTCGATGGCGCGCTCGACATAACCCTGCAGGTCCTTGGCGGGCTGCCACAGGTTGGTCGAGACCACGCGGCCGTCGGGACGCTTGAGCGTGGCGGTCAGCGGCGCGGGCGGCATCACGCGGCCGTCGAGGTCGCGCGGCAACACCGAGACATGGAAGGTTTCACCGGGGCGGTACAGATTGCGGCCGGCGTAGACGAACAGGTTGTTGGGGCGGGAGATATGGCCGCCGGTATCGAATTCGGACAGGTCCAGCGCCGGCTCGGCCAGCGCCAGCACGGTCATTTCCTTGTCGCGCGAGGCGCGGATGACGCGGGCATTGGCGAAGGTGCCATCGAAGCGCACGTGGCCCTGGCCGTCGGCCTGGGCCTTGGCCAGCGTCTTGCCGGCGCCGTCCACCAGTTCGAACAGCGCGCCCGAGATCGCCTGGCCGCTCTTGAGCGACACCGAGTAGGCCTCGATGCGGTCGCTGTAGCGGCGCGCGTGCAGGCCGATGTCGCTGACGTAGAAATAGGTGACCTGGTATTCATAGCGGAAACGGCCGGGCTGACTCATCACCGCGACGTAGATGCCGGGTTCCTGCAGTTCCTTGATGCCTTCGACCGGCAGGAAGGTGACGTGGCGGCGGTTCGGCTTGTCGTCCGTCACGAAACGGCCCTGGTAGACGCTGGTGGTCAGCGAATTCAAGCGGTCCAGGTCCCAGTTGCTGACCGAGCCCTTCAGGCTGCGGTTGTCGGAATAGCGCCAGCCGTCTTCGTCGTAGCCGCCGGATTCGTCATCGTCCGACGAAGCGGCGTTGCGGCCGATGCCCAGCACCGACTCGAACAGTTCCGGCACGCGCTCGGGCGCGACGCGCAGGAACTGCACGTCGACCTCGGGCATGTTGACGGTCGCCACCGGCAGGCCGCCGTTCTGGCCGGCCGGCAGCACCACGCCGCGGCTGGCGAAATAGAACGAGGGCGGCATGGCGTCGGTCACCACGTCGCAGTGCGAGCCGCTGGCCAGGGCGACCTTGTCGCCGGCGCCGGGCAGGCCCGCGCGCACCGAGACCGAATACGAGCGCTGCGGCTGCACGTAGGGGAAATACACCATGCGCGGGTTGGAGCCGACCACCCAGTTGCCCTGGACGATCTTGCCCTTGGGCGCGGCGTCGCCCGGCTGGACCGAAGCCGGTTGCATGCCGTTGGCGCTGCGCTCGGTGTCCTGGTCCGCCTTGCCCGACGGGGCGCCGGTGTCGGTGACCTGCAGGAACTTGCTCAGGTCGGCCTTGGCTTCGACCGGCTGCGTGAAGGTGACCGCCAGCGACAGCGAGTCGTTGTACTGGCGCGGTTGGCAATTGAGGACCGCGAACGGATCGGCGCTGCCGACCGTGGCCGCCGCCGGCAAGGCCTCGGGCTTGGCGCCGCCGGCCGCCGTGGCGGGCGCCGCCGTGGTTGCCGCCGGCGTGGCCGTCTGCGGCGTCGCGGGCGCGGACGGTTGACCGCCCTTGCCCATCCACCAGCCCACGCCGATGGCGCCGGCCACCACGATCGCGCCGGCTGCCGCCAGCCAGGTCTTGCTGTTCTTTCCACTCACGGCAAACCTCCCCGCCTACTCGAATGCGATGCTCCTTTGCGGCGGAGCTGCCGACCTGATATTGCCGCGCGCTTCTCGGTGCGCGGTTCCTGCTTTGCAACCCTGTACAGCAGAACGCCGCCTGTTCCGGCGGCGCTGTTCTTGCGAGTTCAGACCGGTTCCATCACGCACTGCAACGGGTGCTGGCGCGCCCGCGCATACTGGGCCACCTGGGCAATCCGGGTGGCGGCCAGGTCGCGCGGATAGACGCCGCAGACGCCGCGCCCTTCGTGATGCACCTGCAGCATGATGCGCGTGGCTTCTTCGTGATTCTTGTTGAAGAACTTTTGCAGCACCTTCACGACAAACTCCATCGGGGTGTAGTCGTCATTCAGCAACAGGACCTGGTACATCGGAGGCGGCGCGACGCGGGCCGGCGCCTTCTCGACGGCCAAATCTTGTTGGGTATCCAAGGTAGAACTCATAGGGCGGCTATTCTATTTAATCAGGGGACGGCTTGCATGTAACTTACGCAAAATTACACGTAGAAATGCGTAGTTTCCATACTTGACTCCGCAAAGAAAAGCGGCGCATTATCCACGCATTCTGGGGTTTTCAATTCATCGAAAACCTGCCAGGAGGCCGGAGGGGGGACAGGGGTCTAGGCCGCGATGCCCTTCTGTCAACATACGATTCAATGAGGCAGTCCGCATGTCTGATACGACCGCAACCGCCGTCCAAGGGGACAATCCCAAATCGACGGGTACCGTCAAATGGTTCAACGATGCAAAGGGTTTCGGCTTCATTACGCCCGACGACGGCGGTGAAGATCTGTTCGCCCACTTCTCGTCCATCCAGATGAATGGTTTTAAAACCCTGAAAGAAGGCCAGAAAGTGGCTTTCGAGATTATCCAGGGACCCAAAGGCAAACAGGCGCTCAATATCACCGCTGCCTGAGTTACTCTTTAAAGCGCAACGGTAAGGTTGCGCCATTATCAGGCGGGGCTTTCGGGCCCCGCCTTGTTATTTTCTTATTACTGCGATTACCGCGTCTGGTTATGCTGAAGAATGCTGCTTTGTTTCATGTTGGTCGTGCGTTGCTCAAAACAGCGTTCATTAAATCGGCGATGCGCGGGACGATAGCGGCGCTGCTCGGCGCCGCCACGCTGGCGCTGCCCGCGACGGCTGGCGCCCAGACGCCGACCGGCCCGCAACCGACGCTGCCCATCGCGCAACTGGCCGCCGGCATCCATATTATCCGCGCAGAAGTCGCCAATACGGAAGCCAGCCGCCGCGACGGCCTCATGTTCCGCAAGGAACTGGCCGGCAACGACGGCATGCTGTTCGTCTTCGAGCAGCCCGACGTGCAGTGCTTCTGGATGCGCAACACCCTTTTGCCGCTGTCGATCGCTTTTATCGCCGACGACGGCACGATCGTCAACATCGAGGACATGGCGCCCCAGACCGACGACACCCATTGCTCCAAGAAACCGGTGCGCTACGCGCTGGAAATGGCGCAGGGCTGGTACGACAGCCACGGCATGAAGGCCGGCCGGAAGATCGACGGACTGCCCTGAGCCAGCCCGCCTTCTCACGCAACAAGGGAGCCCGCGGGCTCCCTTGTCGTTTGGCCGCGCCGCCACGGCGGCCGGCCCGGCCCCGGACGAGCGGGGCCGTCGCGAAAATCAGACGCGCTCGATGATCAGGGCGATGCCCTGGCCCACGCCGATGCACATCGTGCACAGCGCGTAGCGGCCGCCGGTGCGGTGCAGCTGGTTGATCGCGGTGGTGGCCAGGCGTGCGCCGCTGGCGCCCAGCGGGTGGCCCAGGGCAATGGCGCCGCCGTTGGGATTGACGCGCGGGTCGTTGTCGGCGATGCCCAGCTGGCGCAGCACGGCCAGGCCCTGGGCGGCGAACGCTTCGTTCAGCTCGATCACGTCCATCTGGTCCAGCGTCAGGCCGGTCTGGGCCAGCACCTTGCGGGTGGCGGGCGCCGGGCCGATGCCCATGATGCGCGGCGCGACGCCGGCGGTGGCCATGCCGACCACGCGGGCGCGCGGCGTCAGGCCGTGGCGCGCGGCGCCCTTCTCGTCGGCCAGCAGCAGCGCGGCGGCGCCGTCGTTCACGCCCGAGGCGTTGCCGGCGGTCACGGTGCCGCCTTCGCGGACCACGCCCTTGAGCTTGGCCAGCGCTTCGAGGCTGGTTTCACGCGGGTGTTCGTCCTTGGACACGACGAGCGGATCGCCCTTCTTCTGCGCGATCGAGACCGGCACGATCTCGGCGTCGAAGAAGCCTTCCTTCTGGGCGCGGGCCGTCTTCTGCTGGCTGGCCAGCGCGAACAGGTCCTGGTCTTCGCGGTTGATCTTGAAATCGTCGGCGACGTTCTCGGCGGTTTCCGGCATCGAGTCGACGCCGTACTGGGCCTTCATCAGCTTGTTGATGAAGCGCCAGCCGATGGTGGTGTCATAGATCGCGGCGTTGCGCGAGAAGGCGCTGTCGGCCTTGCCCATGACGAACGGCGCGCGGCTCATGCTTTCGACGCCGCCGGCCAGCATCAGACCGGCTTCGCCGGCGCGGATGGCGCGCGCGGCGCTGCCGATGGCATCCAGGCCCGAACCGCACAGGCGGTTGACCGTGGCGCCGGGCACTTCGACCGGCAGGCCGGCCAGCAGCGTGGCCATGCGGGCGACGTTGCGGTTGTCTTCGCCGGCCTGGTTGGCGCAGCCCAGGATGGCATCGTCGATTTCTTCCCAGCGCACGCCAGGATTGCGCGCCACCAGCGCCTTGATGGCTACGGCCGCGAGGTCGTCGGGGCGCACCGAAGCCAGTGCGCCGCCGTAGCGGCCGAAGGGGGTGCGAATCGCGTCACAAATATAGGCATGCACGGTCATGAGATGCTCGGATTGAAGTGGAGGAATCGGATGCGCACGATCTTAACGCAGCGGTTTCGCGCCAAGTTGGTGCATCCCGCGGATGTCCGCACAACGGACGGTGTCCAGCAGCTGTTCACTCACCGTACGGCCCGCGCTCACGGCGCGGGTGTGCCGGCACGGGCGGCGCGGCCCGCGTCGACGATGGCCTGGCGCCGGAAACGGCCGGCGGCGAGGTGATAGAACGGCTGCGGGCAGAACTGGCGCGACACGCCCGAAGCCAGCAGCGAGCCGACCAGCAGCCAGAACAGCATCGGCTGGCTGCCCGTCATTTCCATGACCACCACGCTGGCCGTCAACGGCGCCTGGGTGGCGGCGGCCAGGAAGGCGGCCATCGACACCAGCACCAGCACGCGCTGGTCCACGCCCTCGCCCGCCAGCTGCCAGATGTGATGGCCGATGCCGGCGCCGGTGGTCAGCGCCGGCGTGAAGATGCCGCCGGGAATGCCGGCCCAGTACGAGGCCACGGTGGCGGCCAGCTTGGCCAGGCCGAAGCCGGCGGGCAAGGCGTGCTGCGTCTCGCCCGACAGCAGGTCGGCGGCCGCGCCGTAGCCCGTGCCGTAGACGCTGCCGGCCGTGGCCAGGCCGATCAGCGCCAGCGCCACGCCCATGGCGAACGCGGTCCAGATGGGATGGGCGCGGATCCAGGCGCGCCAGGACGCGGGCGCCATGCCCGCCGCCCCCCTTGCCCAGCAGGCGCGCGAAGATGCCGCCCAGCGCGCCGTTGAGCGCGGCGCAGATCAGCACCCACCACAGCATGCCGTGCGTCAGCACCGCGCCGCCAAAGGTGCCGAAATAGGGGTTGTTGCCCTGCACCGCCACCACCAGGAAACCCGCCGCCAGTACGCCGATCAGCACCAGCCGCTGCCAGCGCAGCACCGTGCCGCGGCCCAGCTCCTCGATGGCGAAGATGACGCCCGCCAGCGGCGCATTGAAGGCCGCGGCCAGGCCGCCGGCGGCGCCCGCCGCGATCAGTTCGTTGGCATGGAAGCCGCGCAGCTGCAGGCCGCGGCGTTTCCAGAAATCGCCCCAGGCCAGCATCACGGCGGCGCCGACCTGCACCGACGGCCCTTCGCGGCCGATCGAGGCGCCGGCCAGCATGCCGAAGAACGCCAGGGGAATCTTCCATAACGCCTGCGCCAGCGACACCAGGCTGCGCTGGCTCGCGCCGGGCGGCAGCGACAGCGCGCCGATGACCTGCGGGATGCCGCTGCCGGCGGCGTTGGGCGCGAACCGCAGCGTGGCCCAGCGCAGGATGGCCAATGCGCACGGCAGCACCACTAGGGCCAGCCAGCCGGCGCGTCCGACCCATTCGCGATTCCATTCCAGCGCGCGGTCGGCCAGATAGGCAAAGCCCAGCGACACCAGCGCGACCAGCGCCGCGCCGCCCAGCAACAGCGCCATCTGCAGGCTCTTGCGCGACAGGCGGTTGGTTTGCCGCAGCTTGCGGCGCAGGAAGTGGCGGGAACCGGTGGCGATGCGGCGCAGCGGAGTGGGCAGGAACATGAGCGGGGCCAAGCGGCAAAGGGCGGCGAAACCAGAAGTGGCTCAACCTTACCATTGCCGCCTGACTGCCAGCCCACAACGGCGCGCCATTCAGAACGACGACCAGTCGTCCTCGTCCGCGCCGTGCTTGATGAGGGCCGGACGCGCCACCACCGGTTCCTGGCGCGCCGCCACCGCCGCCGGATGCGGCGTGGCCCGGCCGGCCTGGATCAGCCGGGCCTGCGGCTCGGCGCCCATCGCCACCACGCCGGCATCGACCTTGAAGCGCCGCACCTGCTGCGACAGGCGACCGGCCTGGTCCTGCATGCTGCCGGCCGCGGCGGCGGCCTGCTCCACCAGCGCGGCATTCTGCTGGGTCACCGTATCCATCTGCGCCACGGCCTGGTTGACCTGGCCGATGCCGGTGGATTGCTCGGCCGAAGCGCTGGCGATTTCGTGCACCAGGATCGCGGCCTGGCGCACGCTTTCCACGACCTCGCGCATAGTGTTGCCGGCCTCGTCGGCCTGACGCGTGCCGCCCTCGACGCGATGCACGGACTCGTCGATCAGGGCCTTGATTTCCTTGGCGGCGACGGCCGAGCGCTGCGCCAGGGTGCGGACCTCGCCCGCCACCACGGCAAAGCCGCGGCCCTGCTCGCCGGCGCGCGCGGCCTCGACCGCGGCGTTCAAGGCCAGGATGTTGGTCTGGAACGCGATACCGTCGATCACGCTGGTGATATCGGCGATGCGGCGCGAACTCTCGGAGATCTCGCTCATGGTCCGCACCACGACATCGACCACTTCGCCGCCGCGCGACGCCACGGCCGAAGCCTGGGTGACGAGCTTTTCGGCCTCGCCGGCATTGCTGGCGTTCTGCTGTACGGTGCTCGTCAGCTGCTCCATCGAGGCGGCGGTCTCCTCCAGGGAAGCGGCCTGTTCCTCGGTGCGCTGCGACAGGTCGGCGTTGCCCTGCGCGATCTGCGCCGACGCCGTGGCGATATTCTCGCAACCGTCGCGCACGTCGCGCACGATGCGCGACAGGTTCTCGTTCATGGCCTTGAGCGCGGCCATCAGGTCGCCGGTTTCATCACGAGAGGTGACCTGGATGTTGCCGCTGAGGTCGCCATTGGCCACGCGCCGCGCCGCCGCCACCGCCTGACCCAGCGGCCGCACGATGCCGCGCGTCACCAGCCAGCCCAGCAGCAGGCCAAGCACCACGCCGGCCACCGACAGCACGATCAGAATCAGGCGCGTGCTCGAGTACAGCTCGGAGACTTCCTGCACGGCCCGCTCGGCGGCCTGTTCCTTGGCCGCGGCCAGTTCGCGCATGAGCTTCTCCGCCTTGTCCGACGCCGCCGCCGCGCGCTTGGTGAGCGCCGCGGCCTCGGGATCGACCTGCGCCAACGGGTACTTCTGCGCATCCTCCAGGAATTCGATGGACTCGTGCTTCCAGACCTCTTCGGCTTCCGTGAATTGCGCCAGCAGCCGCTTGCCGTTCTCGCGGATGAAGGTGTCGGCGGCCTTGGCGCGCATGCGCTCGAGCTTCTCGAGCGACTGGTCGAACTGCTTGCGCAGCGTCTGGCGCTCTTCTTCAGTGGATGCCGCCAGATAGCTTTTGCGGGCGCGGCCCGCTGCAATCAGGCTGATATTGGCTTCCTTGATGTCCGAGAGTCCGCGAAATTCGGTATCGAAGATGCGGTCGTTCATGTCGTTGATGCGGGACAGGCCCCACACCCCGAACGCGCCGATGATGCCTCCCAGCAGCGCCACCATCAGGAAGGCCCCCGACAGGCGCCCGCCGATGCGCGCGCCAATATTCAACCCCGAAAAAAACCGCAACATGCTTCCCTTCCCGTCAAACACCACGGTGTTTTATGGCGGGCATGCCGCGATCGTTGGCCCCATGGCTCAGCCGCAGACTGCCATCAACGATAGCGGCAGCTTTCCTCCCGGGTACCCAGGAAGAGAGGGAGATTCATTCTCATTTTCTACAAAATGGATTCGACAATATACAAAATTTTGGGCTGCAATCCAGGATGTCAGTCGGGTTTTGCAAAGCGCCAAAACAAAAAGGCCCCTCGCGATGCGAGGGGCCCAGGCCTAGCGGTGCGCGCCGGGCGCGCAGCGGAATCAGGCGAAATTCTTGGCCGCGAAGTCCCAGTTCACCAGGGCCCAGAAGTTTTCCAGGTACTTGGGACGGGCATTGCGGTAGTCGATGTAATAGGCGTGTTCCCAGACATCACAGGTGAGCAGCGGCTTGTCGGCCGTGGTCAGCGGGGTGGCGGCGTTGCTGGTGTTGACGATGTCGACGGAGCCGTCGGCCTTCTTGACCAGCCAGGTCCAGCCCGAACCGAAGTTGCCGGCGGCCGACTTGTTGAAGGCTTCCTTGAAGGCGTCGAAGCTGCCCCACTTGGCGTTGATGGCGTCGGCCAGCTTGCCCGTCGGCGCGCCACCGGCCTTGGGAGCCAGGCTGTTCCAGTAGAAGGTGTGGTTCCAGATCTGCGCGGCGTTGTTGAAGATGCCGCCCGAGGACTTCTTGACGATGTCTTCCAGCGACAGGGTCTCGAACTCGGTGCCCGGGATCAGGTTGTTCAGGTTCGTGACGTAGGTCTGGTGGTGCTTGCCGTAGTGGAACTCCAGCGTCTCTTTCGAGATGTGCGGAGCCAGCGCGTCCAGTTCGTAAGGCAGGGGGGGAAGAGTATGTGCCATGTGTCGGTTCCTTCTGTTGAGTGCACGATCAAGCCGTTCAATTGTATCGGCAACTCTGCGAGGATACCGCGTTAACCCCGCGGCGGCGCGGGGTTAACAAGCATGTGTTTATGCCTTGCGCGCGTAAACGCTACTCTTTCTCATAGCGCAGTTCGCGCCCGCCTTGCGCGGCCACCAGCGCGCCGTCTTCGCGCAACGCCAATGTCATGTGCAACGGTGTGCGACTGGCCGATTCCGGCAGTTCCAGATCGATGCGCAACGCGCGCGACGAGATATCGGACTTGCTCACATCCACGCTGTGCCAGCGCGCGCCGGCAGGCAGCGGCACGAACACCGCCAGCGCCTTGAGCTCGCCCGGTGCGATCGGCGCGCTGACGCCATCGGCGCCTTCCGACTGCTTCGGCGTGCCGGCGTAATCGGCGCTGGTCGACGACATCGCCACATCGACCTTGACCGGCCGGCCCTCGTAGTACACGCGCACCGTGAGGTCTTCGCCCTGGGCCGGCCGCGTGTCCGCGCCGACCTTCGCGATCGCCGAGAACGGCTGGATCGGCGGCGTGTCCAGGCGCACCTGCCTGCCCTCCAGACGCCAGGTGCCGCTGGCCTCGATGTCCGTCGCGCCGTAGCTCATCAGGTAATCGAAACGGCCATCGGGCGACAGCAGCAACTCGCTGCCGACTTCGCGCATGCCGCGCAGGTAGTAGTGGCCGGCGACGCGCGCGGCGGCCTTGCCGGGGGCCTTGGCGGCGCCGGCCCCGGCCGGGCAGGTCTGCTTGAGCGGCGCGCCGGCCGCCTGCAGCGCGGCGGCGAAGTCGGGCGCGGCCTGGCATGCCAGCGTCTGGCTGAAGGACTGGCCCGAGGGCGCCGCCGCGCCATCGAAGCGCGCGTGGCGCCGCGCCAGCAGCGCCAGCATGTCCGGCTGGCCGCTGGCCAGCGCCGTCCAGGCCGGACTGCGGCCTTGCGCATCGGCCGCATCCGGGCTGGCGCCCGCCATCAGCAGGGCGTCGGCCAGATCGGCGCGGCCCAGCTCGATGGCGGCCACCAGCGGCGTGGCGCCGCTCTCGGCCTGGCGCGCGTCCAGGTCGGCGCCCATGGCCTTCAGGCGCGTGAGCACATCGATCACCGTGTCGCGGCGCGCGATCGCCAACTGGCGGTCGCGCAACAGCGCCGACAACAGCCGCTGCGGCAAGGCCCCGTCCTTGCCGGCGCACTCGGCGCGCGCGCCGGCGTAGCCCGCCGCCTGCAATTGCGCGAAGTACCCGGGCCGGTCGAGCAGCGCGTATTCCGCGCCCGACGGCAGGCAGGCATCGGCCAGCGGCTGTTTGGCGCCCTGCTCCACGCGCTTGACCAGCGCCATGTCGCCGGAGGCCAGCGCCGCGTTCAGCAAGGCATGGCTGGCCGGCGCGCGCGGCAGGCGCGGATCGTCGAGCCGCGCGCCCGCGCCCAGCAGGCGGTCGAGCATGGCGCTGTCGCCGCCGCCGATGGCCCAATACAGGGCGCTGCGGCCGTCGGGCGCCAGGCCGAGCGGATCGGCGCCCTTGGCCAGCAGCGCTTCGACCACGGCCGCCTGGCCCGAGGTCACCGCCACCAGCAAGGGCGGCACGCCCTTGTTGTCATAAGGGTCGTCCGACGCCGCCGCCGTGGCCGGCGGATTGACCGCCACACCGGCGTCGATCAGGTATCTGGCCATCTCCGCATCGCGGTTCTCCAGCGCCTGGCGGATGGCGCCGGCATCGAGCGTCTTCAGGTCGAGGCCGGCGTCGACCAGGTTGCGCAACATGGCCGCGCCCTGCTTGCCCGGCTGGCGCAGCGCCTGCGCCAGCGGCGACCGCGCGGGGTCGGCCAGCAAGGCCTGCAAGGCGGCCGGCGGCGTGGCCGCCAGCAGGTCGTGCAGCAGCGCCGCGTCGTCCGCCTCGATCGCGCGTTGCAGCGCGGACTTGCGGTCGTAGCCTTCGCGCACCAGCGCGGGGTTGGCGCCCGCGGCCAGCAGAACGCGCACGGCATCCGCCTGGCGCGCGCCGACCGCATCCGCCAGCGGCGTGTCGCCATTCTGTTCGGCGCCGTCGCCATCGACCGCCGCGCCCAGCGCCAGCAGGCGCCGCAGCACGGCGACGTCGCCCTTGCGGGCCGCCAGGTTCATGATGGGGCGCTCGTCGGCCTCCATCCTCAGGAAGACCGCCGCGTCGCCGGTCTGCGGTCCGCGCTGGTTGAACGGCATGCCGGCGCGCAGCAGCGGCACGGCGATGTCGCCGTGCCCCGCCGCCACCGCCGCCTGCGCCGCGTCCAGCCACAGGTCGCGGTCGCCGCTGGCGCCATAGCCCGTCTCCGGCGTCGTGCGCGGCCCCAGCTCGGCCAGCGCCGTGACCGCGCCGGCGTTGCCGGTGTAGGCGGCCAGCGCCAGCGGACTGACGCCCTCGCCATAGGCGGGCCGGGTGCCGGTGGCGGCCAGCGCCCGCACCACCTCGGCGCCTTCGGTCAGTTCGACCAGCGGCCCCCACGCCAGGTAGTCCGCGGCGTGGCGCGGTTGGCCCTGCGCGTCCTTGAAGGCCTGGCGCGTGGCGTCGTCGGCGTGCTCGTCGATATAGGCGAAGGGGCGCGCGGCGCCGGCCTTGAGCAGCGCCAGCACCATGCGCGTGGTCTGCGGCCGGTCGACCAGCCGCGGCAGATACGTCATGCGCACCGCGAATTCGAAATCGCGATTGAGCAGGAATTCGAGCGGGGTCTTGTTCTCGTCGCCGCGCTGGTCGGGCCGGGCGCCGGCGGCCAGCAGCATGTCCAGGATCTCGGGCGTGCCGTACAGCAGGGCCAGTTGCAGCGACGGACGGCGCGATTCGTAGGTGATGTCGTCGAGCGCCGGCCGGGTCGCCAGCAGCGCCGCCAGCATGCGGGTGCGGGCCGGCAGCGCGGCCTGATAGGCCTGGCGCAGGCGCGCCGCCTCGTCCGCCGGCATGTCCCAATACACGTGCTTGCCACGCTCGCCCGCCGGCCTCAGCAGCGCGTGCAGCAGCGGCACGCCTTCCAGCGCGTAGTCGCCCGGCTGCTTCACTTTGGCCAGCGCGGCGGTGAAGGCCGCCTCGTCGCCGGCGGCGGCGGCGCTGAACAAGGCGCGGGTCTCGGCGGTCTCGGCCGCCTGGTATTCGCGGTAGGGCGATACGCAGTCGCAATCGGACCGCGGCTTGGGTGGCGGCGCGGCCGGGGGCGGTGGCGCCACGGACGGCGGCGCGGCGGGCGGCG
>NZ_CYTY01000011.1:0-39491 GCF_001298995.1 Achromobacter sp. 2789STDY5608615 | reverse complement strand
CGTGTCATCCCTGCCGGCCGGCCCGAGGGGGCCATGTTGTCCCACTATCGCCTGTGCGCGGCGCTTCAGAGATCGCGCGTCTCGCGCACCTGCGTGACCTCGACCCGGGCGCCGCCCTGGGCGAAGCTCAGGTCCAGGCCCTGCCCCGCCGCCAGATGGGCGGCATCGCGCACGATGCGGCCGTCGGCGTCCCGGGCGATAGCATACCCGCGCGCCAGCGTGTTGCCGGGATCGAGCGCGCGCAGTTGCGCGCCGGCCGCGGCCAGTTGGTCGCGGCGCCGCGCCAGCAGGCGCGCGTGCGCCTGCGTCAGCTGGCGCGAGACGGCGGCCAGGCGCTCGGCGCCGCGGCGGGTGTCGGGCACGCGGTGCGCCAGGCGCTGCGCCAGCAGATTGACGCGGGCGCCGCGCCGGGCCTGCGGACCGGTCCAGGCCGAGGCCAGCCGGTAGCTCAGGCTGTTCAGGCGCTCGCGCTGGTGCTCCAGGCGCTGGGCCGGCGACACCAGTTGCGCGGCGGCGCGATCCAGCCGCTGCGCCGCGCGTTCCAGGCGGCGCTGCTGGCCGCGCACCAGGGTCTCGGCCGCATACATGACGCGGCCCAGCAGTTCCGAGCGAGGCACGCAGGCCAGTTCGGCGGCCGCGGTCGGCGTGGGCGCGCGCACGTCGGCGACGAAGTCGGCGATGGTGAAGTCGGTTTCATGGCCGACGCCGCTGATGGTGGTGATGGCGCTGGCGTCGATCTCGCGGGCCAGGGCTTCGTCGTTGAAGCTCCAGAGGTCCTCGATGCTGCCGCCGCCGCGCACCAGCAGCAGCGTATCGACCTCGCCACGGGCGTTCGCCTGGCGGACCTGCGCGGCCAGCCGGCCGGCCGCGTCGGCGCCCTGCACCGGCGCCGGATAGATGATGACCGGCACCTGCGGCGCGCGCCGCGCCAGCGCCGACAGCACGTCGCGCAGCGCGGCGGCATGCAGCGAGGTGATCACGCCGATGGCGCGCGGCATCGGCACCGGTTCGCGCTTGCGCGCCGGATCGAACAGGCCTTCCGCGTTCAACTGCTCTTTCAGGCGCAGGAAGGCTTCGTACAGATTGCCCAGGCCGGCGCGGCGCATGGCGTCGACCTGCA
Organism: Achromobacter sp. 2789STDY5608615; assembly: GCF_001298995.1. Classification (NCBI taxonomy): domain Bacteria; kingdom Pseudomonadati; phylum Pseudomonadota; class Betaproteobacteria; order Burkholderiales; family Alcaligenaceae; genus Achromobacter; species Achromobacter sp. 2789STDY5608615. The sequence continues at coordinate 38,371 of NZ_CYTY01000011.1, read as the reverse complement.
GCTGGTAGTCGCCGCGCGGTTCGTACAGCGACACCCTGACCCTGATTTCGACCTGGTCGCCCGCGCGCGGCACGAAGCCGACCGCGCTGGCGCGGCCCCGGAACATGACGGCGCGCACGGCGGCGCGGCTGTCCTTGAGCGTGAAGTACCAATGCCCGGAAGCCGCCTGCGTGAAGTTGGAAATCTCGCCGCGAACCCACAGTGCCGGGATGCTGCGCTCCAACAACTGCCCCACCGCTTGGTTCAGCTGGGCAACTGTCAGGATATCCCGCGCAAATACGTTGTTTGTGACTGCAAGTTCAATTGTCATAAGGCTTTCCGATGCGTACCTGTCCACAGGGCATACGTAGCGGGCCGCCATGATACCGCGTCCGGGCATTTTTGCCGCGGCTGGCCCGAAAGCTAGCAAATTCGACCTAAGAACATGATTTTTATGGAATTTCCGACCATACGCGGCTGCTCGAATTTGGAGCAAACAAGCGCAAGCCCTGTGCCCGCAAGCGTTCCGGCGAAGTTTTGCACAGAATTATCCACAAATTCTGTGGATAGTTTTGGCGGCCGGCCGCCCTTGCCACATCCCCGCCGCGCCGTTACAGTTTCGGCTTGATCAGATGCCGGCGCGTGGCCCTCCCCCGCCCCCCCCCCGGTGCACCTGGAGTTGACCGCTTTGCTTTCCATCTTGCGCGAGGCCGGCTGGCCGATCTGGCCCCTGCTGGCGACGTCCGTGCTGGGTCTTGCGCTGATCTTCGAGCGCTTCCTGTCGCTGCGCCGCAGCCAGGTCATGCCGCGCGGCCTGAACGAACAAGTGGCCGAGATGCTGCGCAACCGCCAGGATTCGCCCGAATCGCTGAGCCGCCTGGAACGCAATTCCCCCCTCGGCCGCGTGCTGGCCGAGGTCATGCGCCACCGCCACCTGCCGCGCGAGGAATTGCGCAGCGTGGTCGAGGACACCGGCCGCGCCGTGGCCCATGACCTGAGCCGCTACATCCCCGCCATCGGCACCATCGCCGTGGTCGCGCCACTGATGGGCCTGTTCGGCACCGTGGTCGGCATGATCGAGATCTTCGGCTCGTACACGCCCGGCGGCGGCGACCCCGCCCAGCTGGCGCGCGGCATCTCGATCGCGCTGTACAACACCGGCTTCGGCATCCTCATCGCCATCCCCGCCATGATCGCGCACCGCTATCTGCGCGGCCGCGTCGACGGCTACCTGAACGCGATGGAGCTGTCGGCCGCGCGGCTGGCGCGCGCCGTGTCGCACGCGCCCGCCACGCGCGAGGACCGTCCATGAATTTCCGGGGCTCCCGGGGCGACCGCGACGAGCTGGACATCAACCTGATTCCGCTCATCGACGTCCTGCTGGTCATCCTCATCTTCCTGGCGGCGACCACCTCGTTCGCCCGCTTCACGCAGCTGAAGGTCACGCTGCCGCAGGCGTCCGCCGAACAGGAGACCCCGCCGGCGCTGGAAGTGGCGATCAGCCAGGACGGGCGCTATGCGCTCAACGGCACCCTGATCGACGTCTCCACGCCGCCCGAGATCGCCGACGTGCTGCGCCAGGCCGCCGCCGGCAAGACCGAACCGCTGGTGGTCATCAACGCCGACGCCCAGGCCACCCACCAGTCCGTGATCAACGTGATGGAAGCGGCCCGCCTGGCCGGCATCGGCCGCGTCAACTTCGCCGCCCAGACCACCCGGTGAGCGCGTCCCGCCCCAAGGCCTCGCTGCTTGCGCGCCAATGGCAGCACGGCGGCTGGCTCTCCACCCTGCTGCGCCCCCTGTCCGCGCTGACCGCGCGCGTGGTGGCGCGCAAGCGTGCGCGCTACCGCGACGGCCGCGCCAGGGCCTACCGGGCGCCGGTGCCGGTGGTGGTGATCGGCAACATCTTCGTCGGTGGCACCGGCAAGACGCCGATGGTCATCGCCACGGTCCAGGCGCTGCGCGCCCGCGGCTACACGCCGGGCGTGGTCAGCCGCGGCTACGGCGTGAAGCTGGGACCGCAGCCGCGCGTCGGCCTGGGGGAACTGGAGGCGGCGCAATTCGGCGACGAGCCGGCGCTGATCGCGCGCGCCACCGGCGCCCCGGTGTCGGTGCACCCGCGCCGCGCGCTGGCCGCCCAGGCGCTGCTGGCCGCGCATCCGCGTGTCGATGTGATCGTGTCCGATGACGGCCTGCAACACCTGGCGCTGGCACGCGACGTGGAAATCGTGGTGCAGGATCAGCGCGGCATCGGCAATGGCCGGCTGCTGCCCGCCGGCCCCCTGCGCGAGCCGGCCAGCCGGCTGCGCGAGGTGGATGCGGTGATCACCAACATCGGCGTGCCCGACGGCCGCGCGGCGCCGCCAGCCGACGCGCGGCCGCGCCAGGTCGCCATGTGGCTGGAACCCGATGACGCCCGCCAGATCGAGGGCGGCGCGCGCCGGCCGCTGGCGGCCTTCGCCGGCCAGCCGGACGTGGCCGCGGCCGCCGGCATCGGCAACCCGGAACGCTTCTTCGCCACGCTGCGGGCCCAGAGCATCGCGCTGGCGGCCACCCTGCCCCTGCCCGACCACCACGACTACGCGCGTTCACCGTTCCAGGAATTGGCCGCGCCCATCATCCTGGTCACGTCCAAGGACGCGATCAAATGCGCCGCCTTGCACGACGCGCGCCTGTGGGAAGTGCCGGTGCGGGCCGGCTTTTCCGACCCGCAACTGTTCGACTGGCTGGCGCAGGCATTGCGCCAGCGCGCCCCGCGCCAACCGGCCTAGAAGAACGCCGGACGCGCCGCGACCGGACGCCGGGCGTACTCCGCCAGGCCGCGCTTGCGCGCCGCCGCCGCGCGCAGCCGCAGCGCCGCCAGGACGCCGTGCACGATCACCAGCAACAGCGCCGCCGCCAGCCAGATCACGCGCGCCAGCGAAGGCCACGGATCGTCCAGCGAACGGCGCGCATCGACGTCCACGACCGTGTCGCCCGAGGCCTCGCGCTCGACCGCCGTGACCACGCCCGCGGCCTGGAACGGCTGGGCGCCATCGGCCGCCAGCATCGCGACCTGGCGGCTCCAGGACTGCAGCATGTCCGGCATTTCCTCGCGCGCCATCAAGGACGACAGATCGGCATAACGGCCGGGCCACACCTGCAGGACGACGCCGCCGCGCTGACGCGCCATCAGGTCGTTGCCGGCGCGCGCCAACACCTCGCGCAGCTGCGGCTCCATGCTGCTCTTGGCCAGGCCGCGCAGCTGGTTGGCGGCGCGCGTGATGATGACGCCCTCGTCGGCATTGCCCCGCTGCTTGAAGGCGCCGCCCTGCGCCAGCTGCAACAGCGCCAGCCAGTTGTCGGGTTCGTCGCGCGCCAGCATCAGGCTGTCGACGGTCTCGGCCTTGAGGCGATCGCACTCGGCGATGGCCTGGCCGGTGGCGCTCTCGCACGCCAGCTCGATGGTCAGCACCAGATCGGTCACGCGGCTCACCGTCACGGCCGACACGTTGCGGGCGTTGTAGGCGGCCAGCGGATTGCCGGCCAGGCTGCCGTAGACCTGATTGCGGACCAGCATGTCCATCATCGGGTTGGGCCGGGTCTTCAGAAAAGCGCCCGAATACAGCTGCAGCGCGGCCGGCGCCACGCGCAGTTCGTCGGCGCGGATCGCCTCGCCCTGCCAGCGGATGCGCTCGCAATCGAAGCGCACCTCGCCCTGGCGGTACGCGTCCGGCTGGAACTGGCAGCGGCCCGCGCCCTTCAAGGACACCAGGTCGCCGGGCGCGGGCGGATCCTGGACCAGCGCCGCGGCCGAGTCGTAGACGCGCGGCTGCGCGCCGCGCGCCCAGGCCGACGCCAGCGCGATGTCGCCGCGCAGGTCGGCGCCATCGATCAGGCCCAGCGCCACGCCGGCGATCAGGCCGGCCAGCGCCAGCGTCACGTGGCGACCCCAGGCCACGCTCGGAAACAGGCGCTGCTCCTCGTCCACCGAAAAGCGGTTGCCCAGGCGCAGCACGGCGTAGTCTTCCACCCGCAGGTCCACGTCGACGCGGCCGTCGTCCGGCAGCTCCAGGTTGGCGCGCCAATGGTCGGGCAGCGTCACCGGCAGCTTGTCGCCCAGGAACAGCTGGGTCGACACCGCCTGCGCGTTGGCCGGATTGGTCAGCACGATCGCGTTCAATTCGCCCCGCACCCGGTTCACCTTCTGCGCCGCGCCCAGCGGCCGCCGGCGCCAGGTCAGCCAGACGGCCAGCAGCGCCGGCGCGGCGGCCGAGGCCAGCCACGCCAGGCCGCCGCCCGCCGCGGCCACGCCCAGGCAGACGAAGGCCGCCAGCCACAGCAGGGCGGGCCAGAAGGCGATGCCGGACGGACGGCGCCAGGCGATCTCGGCGGGCGTTTCCTCGCGCTGGCTCAGGATCTCGACCCGCATGGCGTCGGCGAACTCGCGTTCGGCCTGGGCGTCGGGCGCGTTGCCGGCGTCCTGCGCGGCGGCCGCGTCGGCATCGACCACGTTCTGCATCTCGCCCAGCTTGCCGCTGGACCATTGCTGGTTCTGCTTCTGCCGGCGCGCCTCGCGCTCGCGGCCGCCGGCCAGGTCGAATTCGCCGTTCAGCGCCACCACGATGGCGAATTTCTCCGTCATCACCACTTCGGCCTGGTTGTCCTCGCGCAGATAGTCGCGCGCATCGTAGGGCAGCACCACGTCGACGCCGCCCAGCGTGTCGTGCATGGTGGCCGCGCCATGGCCCGATTCCAGCCCGTGGCGCACGAAGGCGCCGCGCAGCGGGAACACACCGTCATTCAGGAGCGCGACGCGTTGGGTCGGCTTGGCGGGCCGCACCAGGAACGGCTGCACCAGCGCCTGTTCCTCCGCGCTCAGCCGCCGCAGCGGCTGGCCTTCCTGCTTGAGTTCGCGCAGCGCGCCCTTGTTGTCACTGCGGCGCGCCATGTAGGTGATGGCGCTGATGACCGACCAGACCAGGATGATGAGCATCAGCCCGATGCGAAGGGTGTTGGCATCCATTGTTCTGTTTTTCCTCTTTCCTCACGTCGCGGCGGATCATAGCCACCATCCGTCCCGGAATTTCTAGCGCGAGCGTCAAAACATGACAATAATTAACAGAACCACCCATCCGGCGGCCCCGTTCACCACCTCGCGCCGCGCGCCAGACGGCCGATCGCGGGCTGCGCGCGCCCAAACTGTTTTAGAATCCCGGTCATGGAATCCCGCCTTCTCGACATCCTCGTCTGCCCCCTGTGCAAGGGCCGCCTCGAACACGACCGGACCCAGGCCGAACTGGTCTGCCGCGCCGACCGCCTGGCGTTCCCGCTGCGCGACGGCATTCCCGTCATGCTTGAATCGGAAGCGCGCTCGCTGGACGACGCCCCCGTTTCTTCCTGACCCGCCCGCATCGTGAGCTTCATCGCCCTGATCCCGGCGCGGACCGCCTCGACCCGCCTGCCCGACAAGCCGCTCGCCGACATCGCCGGCAAGCCGATGGTGGTGCGCACGGCCGAGCGCGCGGCGCAATCGGGCGCCGCGCAGGTCCACATCGCCACGGATGACGCGCGCGTCCAGGACGCCGCCCGGGCCCACGGCCTGCGCGCCCTGATGACGCGCGGCGACCATCCCACCGGCACCGACCGCCTGGCCGAGGCCGTGGAACAGCTGGGCCTGCCCGACGACGCCATCGTCGTCAACGTGCAGGGCGACGAGCCGCTGATCGAACCCGAACTCATCGACGCCGTGGCCGCCCGCCTGGCCGACAGCCCGGAGGCGGACATCGCCACCTGCGCCTGTCCGCTGGCCGACGCCCAGGCGCTGTTCAACCCCAATGTGGTCAAGCTGGTCTGCGCCGTCGACGGCCGCGCGCTGTATTTCTCGCGCGCGCCGATCCCGTGGGCGCGCGACGCGCTGGCCGGCGGCGAGCGCGTGCTGGCCGAGGGCCTGCCCGCCTGGCACCACATCGGCCTGTACGCCTACCGTGTGTCGTTCCTGCGCCGCTACCCGACCCTGCCGCAAGGCGCGCTGGAACGGTTCGAGTCGCTGGAGCAGCTGCGCGCGATGGAGCACGGCCACGTCATCGTCGTCCATCGGGCGTCGCACCCTCCGGCCGCCGGCGTAGATACCCCCGCCGACCTGGAACGCGTTCGCTTGATCTATAGCAAACAGATATAAGGGTTATTTCGCATGGCGCGGCCCCGCAGAGGCTGCTGCGTTGCGGCATAATCGCTCGGATCACAAAAATTAAACCCCATTCAGGAGCACTCATGCGTCTCATCTTGCTCGGACCTCCCGGCGCCGGCAAAGGCACTCAGGCCGCGTTTCTCACCCAGCATTTCGGCATTCCCCAGATTTCCACGGGCGACATGCTGCGCGCCGCGGTCAAGGCCGGCACGCCCCTGGGCATCGAAGCCAAGAAGGTCATGGATGCCGGCGGCCTGGTCTCGGATGAGATCATCATCGGCCTGGTCCAGGACCGCCTGAAGCAGCCCGACTGCGCCAACGGCTACCTGTTCGACGGCTTCCCGCGCACCATCCCGCAAGCCGACGCGCTCAAGAGCGCCGGCGTCAAGCTGGACTACGTGGTGGAAATCGAAGTCCCCGAAGAAGACATCATCGAACGCATGAGCGGCCGCCGCGTGCACCAGCCCAGCGGCCGCAGCTACCACGTGCGCTTCAACCCGCCCAAGGTCGAAGGCAAGGACGACGTCACCGGCGAAGACCTGATCCAGCGCGACGACGATCGCGAGGACACCGTCCGCAACCGCCTGAACGTGTACCGCCAGCAGACCCGTCCGCTGGTCGACTATTACTCGACGTGGGCCCAGCAAAGCCCCGCCGACGCGCCGAAGTATCGCAAGATCTCCGGCGTCGGCGCGGTCGAGGAAATCAAGTCGCGCCTGTTCGACGCGGTCAAGAACTGACCGGGCGCTTCGATGGCTCCAGGCCTTCGGCGCCGGCCGGACGCGATGCGTTCCGGCCCCGGCCCGAAGGCCTTGTCGCATCCGGCGCCCGCCGCGCCGCTTTCATCCCTTGAATTGATCTGGTGGTAGAGACATGGAAATCGCGAACAAGGTATTCATCGTTACCGGTGGCGCATCCGGCCTGGGCGCCGGCACCGTGCGCATGCTGGTGGCCAACGGCGCCAAGGTCGTCATCGCCGACCTGCAGGACGGCCCTGGCGAGGAACTGGCCAAGGAACTGGGCCAGCGCTACGTGCACTGCGACGTGACGCAAGAGGCCGACGGCCAGCGCGCCGTCGCCGCGGCCAAGGAACTGGGCGCCCTGTTCGGCCTGGTCAACTGCGCCGGCGTGGCGCCCGCCGCCAAGATCGTCGGCAAGAACGGCGCGCACCCGCTGGACCTGTTCCAGAAGGTCGTGTCGATCAACCTGATCGGCAGCTTCAACATGATGCGCCTGGCCGCCGAGGCCATGAGCGGCAACACGCCCGAGCCCACCGGCGAGCGCGGCGTGATGATCAACACGGCCTCGGTCGCCGCGTTCGACGGCCAGATCGGCCAGGCGGCCTACGCCGCCTCCAAGGCCGGCGTGGCCGGCATGACCCTGCCGATCGCCCGTGACCTGGCCAAGACCGGCATCCGCTGCATGACCATCGCCCCCGGCATCTTCGGCACCCCGATGATCTTCGGCATGCCGCAGGAAGTGCAGGACTCGCTGGCCGCCAGCATCCCCTTCCCCGCCCGCCTGGGCCGCCCGGAGGACTACGCCAAGCTGGTGCAGAGCATCATCACCAATGACATGCTGAACGGCGAGACGATCCGCCTGGATGGCGCCATCCGGATGCCCCCGAAATAAAAATGCCCCCACGCCCCCCCCCCAATTTCCCGGGGGGCTTTTTTCTTTTGCAGTCACCTCAATGAGCCTGTTCCGTTCCGCGGCCACCGTCAGCAGCCTTACCCTGCTGTCCCGTATTTCCGGCCTGGTCCGCGACGTCCTGGTGGCGCGCGCTTTCGGCGCCGGCCCCATCACCGACGCCTTCTGGGTCGCCTTCCGCATTCCCAACCTGCTGCGGCGGCTGTTCGCCGAGGGCGCCTTCGCCCAGGCCTTCGTGCCGATCCTGGGCCATGCCCGCAACAACCGCTCCGAGGCCGAAGTCCGCACGCTGCTGGACCGCGTGGCGCTGCTGCTGACCATGGCGCTGATGACGGTCACGCTGATCGGCATCATCGCCGCGCCGTGGGTGGTGTCGGCCATGGCCAGCGGCCTGCGCGGCGCGGCCCGCGATACCGAATTCGGCGCCGCCGTCTGGATGACGCGGATGATGTTCCCCTACATCTTCTGCATGTCGCTGATCGCGTTCGCCTCCGGCGTGCTCAATACCTGGCGCCGCTTCGCCGTGCCGGCGTTCACGCCGGTGCTGCTGAACCTGGCCATGATCGCCGCCTGCCTGTGGCTGGCGCCGCGCATGGACGTGCCGGTCTACGCGCTGGCCATCGGCGTCATGGCCGGCGGCGTGGCGCAACTGGCGGTGCAATGGGTCGCGCTGGCGCGGCTGGGCATGACGCCGCGCTTTTCGCTGCGCTTTCGCGAGGCCTGGGCCGACCCCACCGTGCAGCGCATCCTCAAGCAGATGGCCCCGGCCACGCTGGGCGTGTCGGTGGCGCAGATCTCGCTGCTGATCAACACCAACATCGCCACCTGGCTCACGCCCGGCAGCGTCACCTGGCTGTCGTTCGCCGACCGCCTGATGGAATTCCCGACCGCCCTGCTGGGCGTGGCCCTGGGCACCGTGCTGCTGCCCAGCCTGTCGGCGGCCCACGCCCGCGACGACCACGACGGCTACAGCGCCCTGCTCGACTGGGGCCTGCGGCTGGTGCTGCTGCTGGGCCTGCCCGCGGCGGTGGGCATGGCGCTGCTGTCGGACGGCCTGGTGGCCACGCTGTTCCACTACGGCGCGTTCTCGTCCCAGGACGTGCTGCAGACCCGGCTGGCGGTCATGTCTTATTCGGCCGGCCTGATCGGCCTGCTGGCGGTGAAGATCCTGGCGCCCGGCTTCTACGCCAAGCAGGACATCCGCACCCCGGTGAAGATCGCCATCGGCGTGTTGATCCTGACCCAGCTGATGAACGTCGCGCTGGTGCCGCTGATGGCCCACGCCGGCCTGGCGCTGGCGATCGGCCTGGGCGCCTGCCTGAACGCGCTGGCGCTGCTGATCGGCCTGCGCCGCCGCGGCGTCTACCGGCCCGGCGCCGGCTGGGGCCGCTTCGCCCTGCGCCTGGTTCCGGCCCTGGCGGCCCTGGCCGCGCTGCTGGTGTACGCAGATGGTCGTATTGACTGGATCGCCCTGCAGGCCCATGCCGGCCATCGCGCGCTCTGGCTGACGGGCGTATTGGCGGCCAGTGCGGCCGTCTACTTCGGCATGTTGTTACTGTTTGGGTTCCGTCCCCGGGACTTCGGACGCCGGTCCGCCCACTAATTTCCGGGGTTCGCACCCCAATCTCGGCAAAAAGCCGGCTACCCGCCGGCTTTTTTTTGCATTTGATTCGTCAAGAATTGACAAGCGGCCGGTAATCTTTGGTAAAAAACCTTTATTATTTACAAATTGCCATCGAAAGGATTCCCGCCTGGCTACCCAGGCGGCAGCTTGAAGTGAAGTACGCCCAAGGACAACCCATGGCGGACCAAGTCATCAATTGGTTACTGCTGCTACGCTCCGGTAAAGCGACGGCGCAGGACTACAACGATTTCCTGGCGTGGCGCGCGGCCGACCCCCTGCATGAGAATGCCTGGCAACAATTGACGGGCACTCTGGCGGGTTCAGGCTTTGGCCGGCTGGGCGACGCCTATCCTGCCGGTTACGCCACGACCGCCTCGCCGCCGCCCCCACCGCAGGTGGCGCCCGCGCCTGCCGTCACGCCCCCCGTCGTCGTGCCGCCGCGCCGGCGCTTCCTGACGGGTTCGCTCGCGCTCGCCAGCGCGGGCGCCTGCGCCGCTTACGTCGGCAATGCCTTCTACCCCTTGAGCAACGTCGCGGCGGATGCCGCCACGGCCACCGGCGAGCGCCGCCGCTACCAGCTTTCCGACGGCAGCCAGTTGCTGCTGGACGCGCGCAGCCGCGTCAACCTGGACTTCACCCCCGCCTACCGCCAGGTGCGGCTGCTGGACGGCGCCGTCACCGTGTCGGTGGCGCCGGACGCCCGCCGGCCCTTCCTGGTGCAGACCGCCGAGGGCACCGTGCGCGCCCTGGGCACCCGCTACATGGTGCGCCAGCAGGCCCAGCGCACGGTGGTCGTGGTGCACGAGCACGAGGTGGTGGTGGAAACCATGGCCGGCGCCCACGGCATCGTGCGGGCCGGCGCCGGAGCGCGCTTCGACGCCTCGCGCATCGACACCCCGCGCGCCGAGCTCATGGCCGAGGCCGCCTGGGAATCGGGCTGGGTCGACGCCCGCGGCCGCCCGCTGGCCGAGATCATCGCCGCCCTGCGCCCCTATCGCAGCGGGTCCCTGCGCGTCTCCATGGCCGCCGGCGGCCTGCCGGTGTCCGGCCATTTCCCCCTCGACGACACCGACGCGGCGCTGACCGCGCTCGAAGACACGATGCCCATCCACGTGCGGCGCTATACGCCCTGGTTCGTCTCGATCAACGTCGCGGCCTGACCACGCCGGCTGACACGGGGCTGTAACGAAAAGCCGCTTCCGTTGTATACTCAGCACGGTGTTTTTATCCAGTAGGCGCAGCAGGGCCCACCAGGCGTTGATTCCTTCGATGCCCGCGCGGTCTGAAGCCCGGGTCAAGCTACCCGGGCCCTGCAGTCCGAGGCTTTCCTCGCAGCGCCCCCCGCCCGGTTGACGGGCGCTCCATCGGCAGACACGGCATTTAAAGCTTGCAATCCCCCGGGGACTTGCTAAAATGTTCGACTTTGCCGAATTCAACTTACATAGCAACATGGCCAATACCGCCCAAGCCCGCAAGCGCGCTCGCCAATCCGTTGAGCGCAACAAGCACAATTCCAGCCTGCGCTCGATGCTGCGCACCGCCATCAAGCGCGTTCGCCAATCCATCGCCGCCGGCGACAAGGCTGCGGCTGGCGAAGTGTTCCAGAAGGCGTCGAGCGTGATCGATCGCGTGGCTGACAAGAACATCATCCACAAGAACAAGGCCGCTCGCCACAAGAGCCGCCTGGCTGCCGCCATCAAGGCGCTGGCCTAAGCCATTATGCCGCCCTGCCTTGCAGGGCGTCATGAATACGGCAAATGAAGAAGGATGCCCGCGGGCATCCTTTTTTGTTGCCTGGCGTTGCCTGCCGCCATGGCCATGGACCATGACGCCACTGCCGAGTGACAGTGGCCCACGGCAACTGTATCCGCCCGTCAGTCCTGCCGGGCCGCGAGGCGGGCGCGGATCTGCTGGGCCTCGTCGCGCAGGGTCGCGGTGAAGGCGTCCACCAGCGGATTCTTGGGCCGGTGCTCCGGAAACACCAGGTTGACCCGGAACGGGAACGACCGCCGCAATGGCCGGATATGCAGGCCGCGGCCGATGAAATCCAGCGCCGTCAGCGGGTTGACGATGGCCAGGCCCAGCCCCTGGCGCACGAAGGCGCACACCGAGACCGCCGTCGGCGTCTCGATGATCGCGCGCCGCAGCACGCCCTCGGCCGCGAAGGCCTCGTCGATCTGGATCCGGTAGGGATCGCTGGACGACAGGCTGACGAACGGTTCGCCGGCGAAATCGGCCAGTTCCAGCGCCGGCCGCGCCAGCAGGCGATGGCCGTCGGGCAGCACGCAGACCTCGTCCACTTCCAGCAATAATTCCAGCCGGGTGCCGGCCGGCTCCAGCTCGTGCTCGGTCAGGCCCAGGTCATAGCGCTGGGCCGTGAGCCATTCCTCCAGGAACGGCGATTCCTGCGCCTCCAGCGCCAGGCTCACGCCCGGGTAGTCCTGGCTGAAGCGCCGGAAGGCGCCCGGCAGCAGCGAATGGGAAAACGCCGGCAGCGCGATCACCGCCAGCTGCCCATCCTGGAACGCGCGCAGGCGCGCCGCCGTGGACGCCACACGCTCCAGCCCGGCGTATGACTGCCGCACCTCGTCGTACAGCGCCAGCGCCGGCATGGTGGGCCGCAGGCGGCCGCGCACGCGCTCGAACAGGGCGAAGCCGATGGTCTGCTCCATGCGCGCCAGCTCCCGGCTGACGGTGGGCTGCGAGGTGAACAGCAGGTCGGCGGCCTTGGTCACGCTGCCGGCGATCATGAGGGCGCGGAAGACTTCGATGTGCCGATGCGTCAACATGCCAAACCCATATCAGGAATGAATCGATGTGGAAAATCTAAGCATTTTACTGGATGACCCGGCGCAGGCATGATGCTGCCCTGATTCCCTACCCCGTCACCGCTACAAGGTTCACCCCGCAATGGCTTTCGATCCGCGCCAACTCACCCAACTCGCCGCCGAGCACGGCACCCCGCTGTGGGTCTACGATGCCGCCGTCATCCGCGAGCGCATCGCCCAGCTGCGCCGATTCGATGTCATCCGCTACGCGCAGAAGGCCTGCTCCAACCTGCACATCCTGCGCCTGATGCGCGCCGAGGGCGTGATGGTGGACGCGGTGTCGCTGGGCGAGATCGAACGCAGCCTGGCCGCCGGCTTCGAGCCCGCGGGCGAGCCGGCCGGCGTGGTGTTCACGGCCGACCTGATCGACCACGCCACCCTGGCCACCGTCATCAAGCACGGCATCACCGTCAATGCCGGCTCGCTCGACATGCTCGAACGCGTTGGCCAGCACGCGCCGGGGCACCGGGTGTGGCTGCGCATCAACCCGGGCTTCGGCCACGGCCACAGCAACAAGACCAACACCGGCGGCCCGCAAAGCAAGCACGGCATCTGGATCGACGACGTCGCGGCCGCCATCGGCATTGTGCGCCGCTACGGCCTGAAGCTGGTCGGCATCCACATGCACATCGGCTCGGGCGTGGACTACGGCCACCTGTCGAGCGTGTGCGACGCGATGGTCGACGTGGTCGCATCGATGGACCACGACATCGAGGCCATTTCGGCCGGCGGCGGCCTGTCGATTCCGTATCGCGAGGGCGAGCCGCGCATCGACTGCGACCACTACTTCGAGCAATGGGACGCGGCCCGCAAGCGCATCGAGCAGCGCCTCGGCCATGAGGTGCGCCTGGAGATCGAACCGGGCCGCTTCCTGGTGGCCGAGGCCGGCGCGCTGGTGGCCGAAGTGCACGCGATCAACCGCCGCCCCGAGCGCGATTTCGCGCTGGTGGACGCCGGCTTCAACGACCTGATGCGCCCGGCGATGTACGGCAGCTACCACCGCATCTCGGTGCACGCGCCGGACGGCGCCACGCCGCCGACGGCCGCGACCCGCGTCGCCGTGGCCGGCCCGCTGTGCGAATCGGGCGACGTCTTCACGCAGGACGCTGGCGGCGTGGTCTCGGATCAGTCGCTGCCGCAGCCGCGCATCGGCGACTTCCTGGTGTTCCACAATGCCGGCGCCTATGGCGCGTCGATGTCCTCGAACTACAACACCCGGCCGCTGGCGGCCGAAGTGCTGCTGGACCGCAACGAGGCGCGCCTGATCCGCCGCCGCCAGACGGTCGCCGACCTGCTGGCGCTGGAGCAATAAGGCAAGGCGCGGCCGTGGCGAACGCGACGGCCGCGCGATCGGGCAGGATCAGGTGGGAAAGGCTTCGCGCAAGGCGAAGGTGGCCTGCTTGAACACGCCCAGGTCGGTGCCGACCGCGACGAAGTGCATGCCCATGTCCAGGTAGCGGCGCGCATCGGCCTGCACCGGCGCCAGGATGCCCACCGCCTTGCCCTGCGCGCTGACGCGCTGGTACAGGTGGCGAATCGCCTCCTGCACTTCCGGGTGGCCCGGATTGCCCAGGTGGCCCAGGGCCGCGGCCAGGTCCGACGGGCCGATGAAGACGCCGTCCACGCCCTCGACCGAGGCGATCGCGTCGACCGCCTCGATGCCGGGGCGGCTCTCGATCTGCAGCAGCACGCAGATGTTGTCGTTGATGGTCTTCAAGTAATCCGGCACGGTGCCGTAGCGGTTGCTGCGCTGCATGCCGGCCACGCCGCGGATGCCCTGCGGCGGATAGCGCGTGGCGGCCACGGCGCGGCGCGCGTCGTCCTCGGATTCGATGAAGGGGATCAGCAGGTTGTAGAAGCCGATATCGAGCAGGCGCTTGATCTCGACCGGATCGTTCCAGGTCGGCCGGCCGATGGCGGCGCTGGCGCTGCCCTGCAGGGCCTGCAGCTGCTGCAGGAACATCGGCACGGTGTTGGGCGAATGCTCGCCGTCCAGCAGCAGCCAGTCGAAGTCGGCCAGGCCCGCGACTTCCGCGGTGATGTGGCTGGACATGCACATCCAGAAACCGATCAGGCGCTCGCGCGCCAGGATGCGTTGGCGAAAGCGGTTGGGCAAGGGTGAAGTCATCGCTGCGGGTTTCCCATCGTATTGAACCCCCGGCGCCGCCCGGCGCGCGGGGGGGGAGTTGATACCGGACGCTAGTCCATGCGGGCGCCGGAGGCCTTGGCCGCCGCGCCCCACTTGGTGATTTCGGATTGGACGAAGGCCGAGAACGCCTTGGGGTCGTCGCCCACCACCACGAAGCCTACGCTTTCCAGCTTCTGCCGGATATCCGGTGAAGCCAGGGCCTTGACGGTCGCCTGGTTCAGGCGCTGGATGACCGCGGGCGGGGTCTTGGCCGGCGCCGACAGGCCGAACCAGGACTCGGCGGCAAACCCCGGATAGCCCGATTCCGCCACCGTGGGCGTGTCCGGATAGGCCGGGTTGCGCTGGGCGCTGGCCACCGCCAGGGCGCGCAGCTTGCCCGACCTGACCTGCGGCAGCAGCGAATCCTGGTTCAGGAACATCACCGAGACACGGCCGCCGATCATGTCGGTGATGGCGGCCGCGCCGCCCTTGTAGGGCACGTGCACCAGGTCGAGCTTGGCGGCCTGCTTGAGCATTTCCATGGCCAGATGGCCGGACGAGCCGTTGCCCGAGCTGGCGTGGGTGTACTTGCCCGGATTGGCGCGCACCAGCTTGATGAAGTCGGCGAAGTTGGTGGCCGGGAATTCCATGTTGGCCACCAGCACATTGGGGCCGGTGGCCAGCAGCGAGATGTGGGCGAAGTCGCTGTCGCGGTACGGCATGCTCTGGTAGAGCGAATAGCTGATGGCGTTCGAGCCCACGCCCGACAGCAGCAGCGTGTAGCCGTCGGGCTCGGCCTTGGCGACCACATCGGAACCGATGTTGCCGTTGGCGCCGCCCTTGTTCTCGACCACGACGCTCTGGCCCAGTTCCTTGGACAGCTCGGCGGCCAGCAGGCGTCCGACCGCGTCGGTGCTGCCGCCCGCGGGGAACGGCACGATCAGCTTGACCGGCCGCGTCGGCCAGTCCTGCGCCAGCAGCAGCCCCGGCGCGACCGCCGCGGCCGCGCCCAATGCCAGCGCGGCCAGCCCCAGCCGGCGGCGCGCCGGCGATGTCTTGTGTTGCATGGTTGTCTCCTTGTGGTGTTTTTCTAATGCTTGCCGCCCGGTGGCCGGGTCGGTGGATCAACGCGCGGGCAGGCCCGCGCGGCGGGAAAAACGTCATGCGACCGGACGGAGCGCTCAGTCCAGCAGATAAGGCACCGCGGCGCGCGCGCAGATCTCGCGCAGGCGCGTCGCCAGTGCCGTAGGGATCGGGATGCCCTGTTCGCGGCGGCGCGCGCTCGGCGGCCTCGGGCTCGCCGGCCACCAGCACCGGCTCGTCGGGCCGCGCGGGCGGCGTGTCGTGCAGCGTGTCGATCAGGTCGTCCATGTCAGACTCGAACGAGCCGCTGGCGCGGAACGCGTCGGGATTGAGCGCCAGGAAGAAGTGGCCGACGTCATCGGGCTCGCCGGGGCGGCGCGTGACATTGCGGCGCGCCGCCAGCGCGCTGCCGCTGAGCGTGCCGCCCAGGATCTGCGCCATCATCGCCAGGCCGTAGCCCTTGTGGCTGCTCATGGCCGGCGTGCCGCCCAGCGGCGTCAGCCCGCCCTCGGGATGCTTGAAGATGAACTGCATGGCGCTGTCGGCCGCGGTGACCGGCTCGCCCTGCCCGTCCACCGCCCAGCCCGGCGGCAGCGGCTTGCCAAGGAAGTCATAGACCTTGACCTTGTTGGCCGCGACGGTGGTGGTGGCCATGTCGAGCACGAACGGCTCGTTGTGCGCGGCCGGCGCGCCGAAGGCGATGGGGTTGGTGCCCAGCATGGGCATGGCGCCGCGCGTGGGCACCATGATGACGCCGTTGGCGCTGCTGGTGACCAGCCCGACCACGCCGCGCTCGACGGCGATGCGCGCATAGACGCCGGCCGCGCCGAAGTGATGCGAATTGCACACCGAGACGGCGCCCACGCCATGCTCCAGCGCCTTGTCGACGGCCAGGTTCATGGCCTGCGCCGATACCGGATAGCCCAGCCCGCCCATGCCATCGAGCAGCGCGCTGGCGCCGCCGTCGCGCACCACGCGCGGGCGCGCATCGAGCTTGAGCGAGCCGGCGCGCAGTTTGTCCTCGTACGCGGGCAGCATCGAGATGCCGTGCGAATCGATGCCCAGCAGATCCGTCTCGGCCATCAGGCCCGCGGTGATGGCGGCCAGGTCCGGCGCCATGCCCCATGCCTGCAACACAATCAGAATCTGCTCCCGCACCTGCCCCGCCGATGCCGCTGTTCCTGCCGAACCATTGCCTTGCACGCGATCTCTCCTGCTGTTGTCAGTGTGAAGCTCCCGGACGGCGCGCGGGCCGGTCAATCGCGTTCGCGGTCGACCAGCCGGTGGCGGGCCTGGCCCAGGTGGAATTGCATGGCGACCCGGGCGCGCTCGCCGTCCTGGGCGCGGATCGCCTCGAGGATGGTGGCGTGCTCGTCCAGGACGCGCTGGGCGCGCTGGCGCGACCCGGTGCGGGTCAGGTTGAGCGTCAGGCGCATGAAGCCGTTGATGGACTCGTGGATGCTTTCCAGCACGCCGAGATAGAAGTCGTTGCCGGTGGCCTCGGTGATGCTGGCATGGAACGCCAGATCGGCCTCGGCCGACATCTGGCCGCGCGCCAGGCTGTCGGCGAAGGCGGCGTGCGCGGCCTCGATCTTCTGCAATTGCTCGTCGGTGCGGCGCAGCGCCGCCAGCCGCGCGGCGTCGCCTTCCAGCGCCACGCGCAGTTCCTGCGCGCGCAGGTAGGCGCCGACGTTGCCGACGTCGCTGAAGGCGGTCAGGCGCGGCGCCGGCTGGTGGCTGACGAAGGTGCCCAGGCCCTGGTGCGCGGTGATGAGGCCGTCGGCGCGCAGCCGCAGCAGGGCTTCGCGCACCACTGGCCGCGATACGCCGAAGCGCTCGGAGATCTCGTTCTCGGAAGGCAGCTTGTCGCCGACGTTGAGATTGCCGGCGACGATCTGCTCGAAGATCTGGCCGTACAGCTGATCCGCCAGCCGCACGCGGTGGCCGCGTTCCAGCACCAGCGCGCCCATGGCGTCCGGCTCGGCGGACGCGGACGGCGCGGACGGGGGCGATGCTTTGGGTCGGGCCACGGAGCCTCCTAGGGCCTGTTAACAGCGCTCATCGTACCGTCAATGCCGCGCGCGCGGCCATCAGGCCGTGACGGTTTCGCGGTCCCACTCGGCCAGCGCGCGCGCCACCGGCGCGACCCGTTCGCGCTCGGCGCTGGAGATGCCGGTCAGCAGCGGCAGCATCGGGCCCATGTCGGCCACGCCGGACAGGGTCACGGCGTCGTGCAGCACGCGGATCGGGCTGATCGCGTCGCGGCAATCCTCCAGGCCCAGGTAGTGGGCGCGCACCGTTTCAGCCTCATCGTAGCGGCCTTCCTTGAGCAGATGCAGCAGGCGCATCGAGCCGCGCGGGGCGACGCAGACCGAGCCGGAGGTGAAGCTCTTCAGGCCGAAGTCGCGATAGTGGACGATGGCCGGGCGTTCGCCGATGCCGCTGACCACGCGGTTGGCGTCCACGCTTTGCAGCAGCGCCGACAGATAGGCGTCGCGCGCCGGCTCCTCGCGCACCACCGCGTACTTGAACGCGACGATGCGGCCTTCCTCGACCAGGCGCGCCGCCGTGGCCGGCGCCAGGTAATCGGCGGACTTGATGTAGACCACCGCGGGCTTGCCCAGCGCGTCGGTGAAGCGGCGCACGCCATCGGCCAGGCCGGCGTCGGTGTAGGGAAACGACATCGGCAGCAGCATCGCGGTGGGAAAGGCGCGCGAACGCAGCAGCGCGGCCTGGTCCATCATCTTGCCGAAATCGGGGCCGACCGAGGGCAGGATCCAGGTGTCCGGCCCGGCCAGCGCGGCCAGCATATCGACGATGCGGGCGTATTCGCCCACGCCGACGTTGTAGAAGTTGGCGTTGCCGCCGTACATCACGTTGCGCACGCCGCCCGCCTCCAGGTGCCGCAACAGCTGCTGGTTGGCGGCTTCGTTCAGGGACAGGTCGGCATGGCGCGCCAGCGGCGGCACCGCGATGACGGAACGCTGCAGGTCCTGGACGGTGACCGGGGAGGTTTTCATGGCGGGGTCTCCTGGCGGATTCCGAGGCGGAATCCAGTTGTTAGATGACTGGTTCGCAAAAAGTATACTTGGTTGACAAGTAGACCCTCAATACCTATATTCGTTTTACAAGTCATCGGTAGCACGACGGCGAGGCGCGACAGACGCCGGCAGCATTCAGACCCGGGCCCCGGCCCGGCAGGAACACCCCACAAACGATGCGCGGCCACGCGCACACGAGGAGACGACTTCCATGCTTGCAGCCCCCTTGCGCGGCCGCCTGGCCCTTGCCGCCTGTCTGGCCGCGGCGGCCCTGTTGCCCGCCGCCGCGCGCGCCGCCGACTATCCGGCGCGCGACGTCAGGATCATCGTGCCCTTCCCCGCCGGCGGCACCGCCGACATCGCCGCGCGCGTGGTCGCGGCCGAACTGGGCAAGGCCTGGGGCAAGGCGGTGGTGGTGGACAACAAGGCCGGCGCGGGGGGCAACGTCGGCACCGCCGAGGCGGCGCGCGCCGCCGCCGACGGCTACACCCTGCTGATGGGCACCGTCAGCACCCACGCCATCAACCAGTCCGTCTACGCCAAGCTGCCCTACGATCCGGTCAAGGACTTCACTCCGGTGACGCTGGTGATCCCGGTGCCCAACGTGCTCGAACTGAATCCGGGCTTTGCCGACAAGCACGGCATCCGCAACGTGGCGGACCTGATCAAGCACCTGAAGGCCAATCCCGGCAGCGTCAACATGGCCTCGACCGGCAACGGCACCTCGACCCACCTGTCGGGCGAACTGTTCCAGACCATGACCGGCACCCGCATGACGCACGTGCCCTACAAGGGCAGCAGCCCCGCGCTGACCGACGTGATGGCGGGCTCCTCGGATCTGATCTTCGACAACCTGCCGTCGTCGATGGGCTTCATCAAGAGCGGCAAGCTGCGGCCGCTGGCGGTCACCACCGCCACGCGTTCGCCGGCGCTGCCGGACGTGCCGACGCTGGCCGAGGCCGGCGTGCAAGGGTACGAGGCATCCAGCTGGTTCGGCCTGCTGGCCCCGGCCGGCACGCCGCCGGCGATCGTCGACAAGATCCAGCGCGATGTCGCCGCGGCGCTGCAACAGGCGCCGGTGCGCGAACAGCTGCAGGCCCAGGGCGCCACGCCGTCGGGCAACACGCCGGCGCAGTTCACCCAGTTCATGGCGCGGGAAACCGTCAAATGGGCCGCGGTCGTGAAGCAATCGGGCGCCAAGGTCGACTGACCCGCGCCGATCCGGACCCGGCCGCCACGCGTGGGCGCCGGGTTCTTCATCATCACGCGAACCAGGAGACACCATGAACAAATCGATGGGCGCGATCGCGCTGTCCGCCGCCGCGCTGCTTGCCGGGCCGGCGGTCCATGCCGCCGGCTATCCCACCAAGCCCGTCACGATGATCGTGCCGTTCGTGCCGGGCGGCTCGTCCGACATCACGGCGCGCAGCGTCACGCCGGGGCTGACCAAGGCGCTGGGCCAGACCTTCGTGGTCGAGAACAAGCCGGGCGCCAACAGCGCCATCGGCGCGCAGGCGCTGGCCCGCTCGACCGCCGACGGCTACACCATGATGGTCGGCTCGATCGGCACCTTCGCCATCAACGAGGCGCTGTACAAGAACCTCTCGTACAACCCGAGCAAGGACTTCGAGTACCTGACCCAGGCGGTGCGCAATCCCAACGTGCTGGTGGCCTCGCCGTCGTTCCCGGCCAACACGGTGGCCGAACTGGTCGACTACGCCAACAAGAATCCGGGCAAGGTGTCGTACGCCTCGTCCGGCACGGGCTCGTCCGACCATCTGTCGGCGGTGATGTTCCGCCAGCGCACCCAGACCTCGGGCGTGGACGTGCCGTACCGCGGCGGCGGCGCCGCCATCGCCGACCTGATGGGCGGCCAGGTCAACGTGTCGTTCCAGAATCTGGGCGCGGTGCAGACCCACATCAAGGCCGGCAAGCTCAAGGCGCTGGCCATCACCGGCGATGCGCGCGCGGCGGACCTGCCGGACGTGCCGACGCTGGCCGAGGCCGGCGTCAAGGACATGGTGGTGTATTCGTGGCAGGGCTTCGCCGTGCCCAAGGGCACGCCGCCGGCCGTGGTGCAGCAGCTGACGCAGGCGCTGCAGACCGCCCTGCGCGATCCGCAGACCGAGAAGACGCTGCAGGGGCTGGGCTTCGAAGTGGTGGCCAACACGCCGCAGCAGCTCAGCGCGTTCCAGCAGGCCGAGGTCAAACGCTGGAAGGACGTGATCCAGAAGGCCGACATCCAGCTGGAATAAGGCCGCCAGGCGGTGCGGCCCGGGGATGCTCCCGCGGCCCGCGCCCTCTCAGCCGGATTCAAGGCCGGATCAAGTAGCATGAAGGTTTCGCCACCCACCTGTACGACAACATGACCACCAAGCATCGCATCATCCAGGTCGGCTCGCTGGCCGGCTCGCCCTCCGCCAACCAGCGCCTCGCCGAGCGCTATGACGTCATCGAGCTCTGGAAGCAGCCGGATCGCAAGGCAGCCCTGGCCGAACTCGGCAAGGGCGTCACCGCCGTCGTCACCTCGGCCAACTTCGGCGCCAACGCCGAACTCATCAACGCCCTGCCCGACCTGAAGGCCATCTGCAGCTGGGGCGTGGGCTACGAGACCATCGACGTGCAGGCGGCGCACGCGCGCGGCGTGCAAGTCAGCAACACGCCCGACGTGCTGACCGATTGCGTGGCGGACCTGGCCTGGGGCCTGCTGATCGCCGGCGCCCGCCGCATGGGCCAGGGCGAACGCTTCGTGCGCGCCGGCCAGTGGGGCCAGGTGCACGGCAGCATTCCGCTGGGCCAGCGCGTCAGCGGCAAGAAGCTCGGCATCGTGGGCCTGGGCCGCATCGGCGAGGCCATCGCCCGCCGCGGCGTCGGTTTCGACATGCAGGTGCGCTATCACAACCGCAGGAAGCGCGACGACATCGATTACGGCTACGAGGCCTCGCTGACCGACCTGGCGGCCTGGGCCGACTTCCTGATCGTGGCCACCGTGGGCGCCCCCGCCACGCGCCACCTGGTCAACCGCGAAGTGCTGGAGGCGCTCGGTCCGCGCGGCATCATCGTCAACATCGCGCGCGGTCCGGTCATCGACGAGGCCGCGCTGGTGGCCGCGCTGGAAGCCGGCAAGCTCGGCTGCGCCGCGCTCGACGTGTTCGAGCACGAGCCCAAGGTGCCCGAGGCCCTGATCAAGAGCGACCAGGCGGTGCTGCTGCCTCACATCGGCAGCGCCACGCTGGAAACGCGCCAGTCGATGGAAGACCTGATGCTGGAGAACCTCGCGGCGTATTTCGATACGGGCCGCGTGATCACGCCGGTGGATTGAGGCGGACGGGAACGGCGGCGCGGTCAGCGCCGTCGGCTCCCGTGCACGTGACGCGAATACCGGCAACACAAACGCGGCCGGCACAAACGAAAAAGCCTCTCGGCGCCCATACCGAGAGGCTTTCGACTTTCAGGCCCGAAGACCCGTCCGCCGTGCAAAGGAACTACGGGATCCTGCGATCCGGCACTGTGCAACGCCTTACTTGGCAGGCGTCGTGGCGGTGCCCGATTTGTCCATCTTGGAAGCGCCCGATTTCTCGGCGCCTTGTTTGGCGGACGTCTTGTCGGACTTGTGATGCTTGTGCTGCGCCTGGGTCTTGGTTTCGCCCGCCTTGGTCGTGGCATCGGCGCCCGCCGCGAACGCCGAAGGCGCGGCAGCGAGACCGAGGCACAAGGCCGAAGTGGACAGGAACGCAGCGATACGGGAGTGAGTCGTCATTACATGAACTCCTAATGGTGAAGGCCGCGGGGCTGCCCCCTTGGCCTTTCCGACACGGGGCGGCAACATCGCCGCATGACCCGTACTCCGTTGGAACCCGCGCCCCGCCGAAGGTTCAGCCCGATGCGCGGAATTTTCGCGTCCTTTCCGACGTTAACGCTTCGTCATGGGATCGTGACAATCGACGCGCGCCCTGCGACGTTCAGCTTTCAACTATCAGCAGCGCCACGGTGGCGAACAGCATCGCCGCGAAACAGGCTCTCAGCTTTCGTTCAGGCAGGCGATAGGCCAGGCGCACGCCCACCGGCACGAACAGCAGGCTGCCCGCGGCCAGCGGCAGGCCCACCAGCCAGGCGGCCTGGCCGGCCCATGAATACGTCGCCAGCGCCACCGCCGAACCGGGAATCACCATGCACAGGGCCAGCGCCTGCGCGGCGGTCTGCGGCAGCCGGAACACCGTGGTGATGATGGGCACCGCCAGCACCGCGCCGCCCACGCCGAAGAAACCGCCCAGCGTGCCGCACAGCATGCCCAGCACGCTGGCGCGGCGCGGCGTGAAGACCGGCGCGTTGCCGCTGGCCCTGGGCGCGCGCAGGGCCAGGCCGGCGCGCCAGGTCTGCCAGGCATAGAACAGCGCGATGAAGAACAGGAACACGGCGAAGCTCAGGCGCAGCACGCCCGACTCGATGCCCAGCGCCAGCCGCGCGCCGACCCAGGTGAACACCACCGCGCCGCCCGCGCCGGCCAGCGCCACGCGGCGGTCGATGCGGGTCTGCTGGTTGTACTTGCGCACCGCCATGATGATGGTGGGCAGCACCATGATCAGCGCGGTGCCCTGCGCCAGCTGCTGGGACATGCCCATCAGCAGCACCAGCGCCGGAATCGCGATCATGCCGCCGCCGATGCCCAGCACGCCGCCCATGAAGCCAATGAGGCACCCCGCGCCCAGGCACAGGGCGATCAGCAACAGACTCACGTGGGGCTCCCGTCAGCGCAGCTTGTCGAGCGCGGCGTCGAGCCGGTCCACCGCCCAGATCTCCAGCCCCTCGATGGGCTGGCGCGGCGCGTTGGCCTTGGGGATGAGCGCGATCGAGAAGCCCAGCTTGGCGGCTTCGCGCAGGCGTTCCTGGCCGCGCGGCGCGGGCCGGATCTCGCCCGCCAGGCCGACTTCGCCGAAGGCGATCAGGCCGCGCGGCAGGGGCCGGTCGCGCAGCGACGACATGATGGCCAGCAGCACCGGCAGGTCGGCCGCCGGCTCGGTGATCCGCACCCCGCCCACGGCGTTGACGAACACGTCCTGGTCGAAGGTCGAGACGCCCGCATGGCGGTGCAGCACCGCCAGCAGCATCGCCAGGCGGTTGCCCTCCAGGCCGACCGTCAGGCGGCGCGGATTGGGCGCGTGGGAACTGTCCACCAGCGCCTGGATCTCGACCAGCAGCGGGCGGGTGCCTTCCTGCGTGGCCATCACGCAGGAGCCGGCCACCTGCTGCTCGTGCTGCGACAGGAACAGCGCGGAGGGATTGGCGACGCCGCGCAGGCCGCGGTCGGTCATGGCGAACACGCCCAGCTCGTTGACCGCGCCGAAGCGGTTCTTGAAGGCCCGCACCAGGCGGAACGACGAATGCGTGTCGCCCTCGAAGTACAGCACCGTGTCGACGATGTGCTCGAGCACGCGCGGGCCGGCCAGCGCGCCGTCCTTGGTGACGTGGCCGATCATGACGATGGCGATGCCGGTCTGCTTGGCCAGGCGCGTCAGCTGCGCGGCGCACTCGCGCACCTGCGACACCGAGCCGGGCGCAGCGGTCAGCTCGCCGCTGTACAGGGTCTGGATCGAGTCGATGACGGCCACGCTGGGCTTCTGCTCGGACACCGCGGCCTGGATGGCTTCCAGGCGGATTTCCGCCAGCAGATTGACATTGCCGGTCTGCAGCCCCAGCCGGCGCGCGCGCAGCGCCACCTGCTCGGCCGATTCCTCGCCGGTGACGTAGAGCACGTTGGTGCTTTCCGACAGCGAGGCCAGCGCCTGCAGCAGCAGGGTCGACTTGCCGATGCCGGGGTCGCCGCCGATCAGCACCACGGCGCCGGCCACCAGGCCGCCGCCCAGCACGCGGTCGAATTCCTCCAGCCCGGTGGGGGTGCGCGGCGTTTCACGCGCCTCGATCTCGGACAGGCTGCGCACCGGGCTGCTGGAGGCCAGCGGCGCGTAGCGGTGCGAGGCCGCGGCGGCCGGCGCGGCCGACTCCACGGTTTCTTCCAGGGTGTTCCAGGCGTTGCAGTGCGGACACTTGCCTTGCCATTTCGGGGTGGTGCCGCCGCATTCGGCGCACACATAGACGGTTCGGGTTTTAGCCATGGGCGCAAGTTTACCGGCACACGGCGGCGCCCGGGAGCCGCGGACGCGTCGCCGCGGCGCGCCGGACCGGCGGTTTTGCCCCGCCCTGGTGCAGCCAGCTTTCAATTCGCTTGCATAAACAGGGACGCGTCACAGTTACACCATGCAAACAGAAGAAATTCGCTGGCAGATTTCTGCAAATCGCGCATAATCACCGGGTGATGCGCAATGTTGAACCGTCGGTTATGTGGCGGCATACCCGGCGCCGCCGTCCGACAGGACGGCACGACGGGAATCGCGGCGCATCGCGAGACGCTTGGGCCGCAGACACGGCCACCTAAACCGGAACACGACCCGCCCCTGGACGAGACCGCCGGACCACCGGCGCAGCACAGGCCAAGGTCAGACGCGAATACGCCTTGCCACCAGGCGTATGCGCGAGGAGTACGCGCATGAGCATTACCTATCGCCCCCCCTTCGACGAAGACGACGAACTGGATTTGCGCGCCCTGTATCGCAAGCCCAGGGCTGGCGGCAGCCCCGAACTGGACGCGGCCGTGCGCCGCACCTGGCATCCCGGCCGCAGCTGGCACCCGGGCTGGGCGGCCGCCGCCTGCGCCGCGCTGGTCGCCGGCCTGTTCGTCTGGACCGACATGCGTGAAAGCGCCGAGCATGCCGACGCGGCGCCGCAACTGGCCGTGTCGCACGAGCCGGCCATCAATATCGAACGCGGTCCCGCGCCCCGGCCCGCGGTCGCCGAAGCGCCCGCGCCGCAGCCGACGTCCGCGCCGGTGCAGCGCGCCGCGGTGCAGACGCCCGCCGACGCGCCCGCCGCCGTTCCCGCCCAGCAGGCGGCCACGGAAGCCGCGCCGGCCATCGCCGAACAACCCGCCGAGGCCGCCAGCAGCGAGCCGGTCGCCTTCAGCGAGCAGGACATCGAGGCCCGCGTGGCGCACATCCGCGCGCTGATGCAGGACGACCAGCAGGAAGACGCCGTGACGGCGCTGCACGAATTGCAGCAAGGCGCCCCCAACCTGACCCTGCCCGACGACCTGCAGGAACTGGCGCAGCAGAACCCTGCTTCCTGACCCCGTTTCCGCTTTCCGCTTTACCCGTCCAGGCCCGCCTTCGTTGCGGGCCTGGACGTTGATACCCCCGAGATCCGGTCAGAAACTGATCGGCTTCTTGCCAACATGGCCAACATGAGTCCGAGCTTCCACCACCGCAACCTCCCCCACCTGCTGCTCTACGCGCGTGAAACCCTGATGGCGCACTTCCGGCCGATCCTGCACGCGGCCGGCGTCACCGAACAGCAATGGCGGGTGTTGCGCACGCTGAGCGAAGTCGGCGCGATGGAACCCAACCAGATCGCCCGCAGCTGCCAGATCCTCAGCCCCAGCCTGACCCGCATGCTGGCCGGCATGGAGGAACAGGGCCTGATCAAGCGGGTGCGCTCGAACGCCGACCAGCGGCGCCAGGAAATCTCGCTGACGCCCAAGAGCAACAAGCTGATCGACCGCATGCGGCCGCAGGTGGATGCCAAGTATCAGGAAATCGAGGACCGGATCGGCAAGGAATTGCTCGACCGCCTGTACGCCGACGTCGACGCGATGGTCGACCTGATCAAGCGCGATCCGGCCGAATGACTCAGTCCGGCACGGGCAGGATCGCGTTGATCTGGCCCGTGCCCGAACTGGTGAAGTAGTCCGTGACGATCTCGGCCGGCCGGTCGTAGGCGTCCCAGCCCAGCAGTCCCAGCAACATGGCGGTGTCGTGCATGCCGCCCTCGCCCACGCACAGGTCGGCGTATTCCGGCAGCATGGCGCAGAACGTCTTCCAGTCGCCCTGGCGCCACAGGTCCACCACCCGCAGGTCGACCTGGCGGTGGAACTCGCGGCTGATCTGGTGCATGGCGGCCTCGGGGCTGCCGTTGTCGTTGAAGCGGTGCGAAAGCGAACCGCTGGCCAGCACCGCGACGCGGCTGTCGCTCTGCTCGATGGCCTGGCGCAGCGCCGCGCCGAAGCGGCGGCTGTCTTCCAAAGAATGCCAGGCGCACCAGGCCGCCACCGACACCACCTTGAAGCGGTCGTCGCCATTCATGTAGCGCATGGGCACCAGCGTGCCGTATTCCAGCTCCAGGCTGGCGATCTCGTGCGCGCGGGTGGCCACGCCGGCGGCGCTGGCGCACTCGGCGATGCGCCGGCCCAGCGCGGGATCGCCGCGATAGGCGTAGTCCATGTCCTTGATGAAATGCGGCAGCTCGTTGCTGGTGTAGCGGCCGGCGAAGCGCTCGTTGCAATTGACGTGATAGCCGGCGTTCACCAGCCAGTGCACGTCCAGCACCACCAGCGTGTCCACGTCCAGGT
Source organism: Achromobacter sp. 2789STDY5608615 (assembly GCF_001298995.1). Lineage (NCBI taxonomy): Bacteria > Pseudomonadati > Pseudomonadota > Betaproteobacteria > Burkholderiales > Alcaligenaceae > Achromobacter > Achromobacter sp. 2789STDY5608615. Next base: position 11,411 of record NZ_CYTY01000011.1, on the reverse strand, counting down.
CGCGGCAGCGCTGGCCGATGGCGCGGTGCCCCTGGATCGCGGCTTCACGGCAGCCATGGTGGCGGCCGGGCATTTCGGATAGGTACATCGACGGCACGTGCGTTACCTTGGCCGCCAGCGCGAGCTTGCCCATGGTGTTTGTCTCCTGGTTGTCTTGCCGGATGGGGTTCAGACGCCCCACTTCGGGATGTGATGGCTGCCCATCGAGACGCAGACGTTCTTGATCTCGGCGAACACTTCGTAGCTGTATTCCCCGCCCTCGCGGCCGGTGCCGGATTCCTTGGTGCCGCCGAACGGCTGGCGCAGGTCGCGCACGTTCTGGCTGTTGATGAACACCATGCCGGCCTCGATGCCGCGCGCCAGCCGATGGGCGCGGCCGATATCGCTAGTCCAGATGTAGGAAGCCAGGCCGTACTTGACGTCGTTGGCCAGCGCCAGCCCGTGGGCCTCGTCCTTGAACGGGATCAGGCAGGCGACCGGACCGAAGATCTCTTCCTGGGCGCAGCGCATGCGGTTGTCGACGTCGGCCAGCACCGTGGGCCGCACGAAGTTGCCGCCCGCCAGGCGCGCCGGCAGGCCCGACGGCGCGTCGGCGCCGCCAGCCAGGATGCGCGCGCCCTCTTCCTTGGCCAGGCGGATGTAGCCGGTGACCTTTTCCCAATGCTGGCGCGTGATCATCGCGCCGACGTGGGTCTGTTCGTCGAAGGGATCGCCCACCGCGAGGCGATTGGCGCGCTCGGCGAAGCGGCGCACGAAATCATCGTAGATCGATTCCTGCACGAAGATGCGCGAACCCGCGGTGCAGCGCTCGCCGTTGAGCGAGAAGATGGTGAACAGCGCCGCGTCCAGCGCGCGCTCGACGTCGGCGTCGTCGAACACCAGCACCGGCGACTTGCCGCCCAGCTCCATCGAATATTTCTTGATGCCGCCCGCGCTCGCCAGGATCTTCTTGCCGGTGACGGTGCCGCCGGTGAACGAGATCGCGCGCACGCCGGGATGGCGCACCAGCGCGTCGCCAGCGGTGGCGCCATAACCCTGCACCACGTTGAGCACGCCGGGCGGAATGCCGGCCTCCAGCGCCAGCAGGCCGAGCTGGTCGGCCGTCAGCGGCGACAGCTCCGACATCTTCAGCACCGCGGTGTTGCCCAGCGCCAGGCAGGGCGCGGTCTTCCAGGTGGCGGTCATGAAGGGCACGTTCCACGGCGACACCAGCGCGCACACGCCGACCGGCTGGTACAGCGTGTAGTTCAGCATCTGGTCGTCCACCGGATAGGTGTGGCCGTTCATGCGGGTGCAGACTTCGGCGAAGAAGGTGAAGTTCTCGGAAGCGCGCGGGATCAGCTGCTTGCGCGTCTGCGAGATCGGCAGGCCGGTGTCCCGCGTTTCCAGCTCGGCCAGCTGCGGCACGTTGCGGTCGATCAGTTCGCCCAGGCGGCGCATCAGCCGCGCGCGCTCCTTGGCGGGCGTGCCGGCCCACTTGGGAAAGGCCTCGGCCGCGGCGGCCACCGCGGCGTCGATCTCGGCCTGGCCGCCGGCGGCGACTTCGTCGATGGCCTCGCCGGTGGCCGGGTTGAAGGTGGTGAAGCGGTCGGCGCTGTCGACCTGCCTGCCATTGATCCAGTGCTTGATGCTCACGTGCGTCTCCTCGCCTTGGGCGGACGGCCGGCGCCAATGCGGCGGGCGGCTCGAGAATTTAGTTAACTCGTTAACTTTATGCGCCGGCGGTGGCCCTGTCAACGGCGGAAAACCCCTGCCGCGCGGGCGCGCCGGCGATTGCCGCGGCCCCGCTTTTTCACTATGATAATTAACATGCTAACAATATGCCGGAGAGGGCTGGTCCCGCGCCTGTCATGCCACATATCTGGATTGAGTACTCCGCCAACCTGGACCTGGACACCCGCGCCCTGATGCGCGCGGTGCAGGACGCCGCCGTCGGCGACGGCAGCCTGTATCCGCTGGCCGGGGCGCGCACCCGCGCCGTGCGGGTGGACGACTACCTGATCGCCGACGGCCATCCCGACAACGCTTTCGTGCACGTGCTGCTGCGCATCGGCCACGGCCGCAGCGCCGCGCAGCAGGCGGCACTGGGCGAACGCGCGTTCCAGGCCTTGCGCGACGCGCTGGCGCCGGAAATGGCGCGCCGGCCGCTGGGCCTGTCGCTGCAGGTCGAGGAGGCCGACGCGGTGCTCAACTACAAGCACAGCAACTACCGCGACTACCTGGCGGCGCGCGCCGCCGCGCTGGCGCGCACCGTGGCGGGCGCCGCGCTCAACACGCGCCAGGCGCTCGCCGCGCTGGGCGAGGCGATGAACGCGCCGCCCTACCAGGCCGCGCCGCGCGCGCCGGTGCTGTACATCAAGCCGGCCAACACCCATGCCGCCGATGGCGACGCGATCACGCTGCCGGCCGACGTTCCCGAGGTGCGCATCGGCGCCACCCTGGGCATCGTGTTCGGCCGGCGCGCCAGCCGCGTCAGCGAAGCCGAGGCGCTGGCCCACGTGGCCGGCTATCGCGTGGTGGCCGACCTGTCGGCGCCGCACGACAGCTACTTCCGCCCCGCGCTCAAGCAGCAATGCCGCGACGGCTTCTGCCCCATCGGCCGCGACCTCGCGCCGGTGACGGCGGTGCCGGATCCGGACGCGCTCGGCATCGAGACCTGGATCGACGGCGAGCTGGCGCAGCGCGCCAGCACCGCCGACCTGGTGCGCCCGGTGGCCCGCCTGATCGCCGACGTCACCGCCTTCATGAGTTTCGAGCCCGGCGACATCCTGCTGGCCGGGGCCCGCGCCGATGCGCCGCTGGCGCGCGCGGGCCAACGCTACGAGATCCGCATCGCCCAGGTCGGCACGCTCGGCAACACGCTCATCGCCGGCGCCTGAGGCGCCCCACGGAACCCGCCATGAAACACGCACGCATCGCCTACGAAGGCGCCCTTCACGCCGCCACCGACGCCGGCCACGGCCGCATCCGCCTGGCCGACGGCCGCGAGCTGGCCGAGGACGCCGTGACCTGGCTGCCGCCGATCGAGCCGCGCACCACCTTCACGCTGGCCATCAACTACGCCGACCACGCCAAGGAACTGGCGTTCAAGGCGCCGGCCGAGCCGCTGGGCTTTCTCAAGGCGGCCAACACCTTCGTCGGCCACCGGGCGCAGACGCTGCGGCCGGTGGACGTGGGCTTCATGCACTACGAATGCGAGCTGGCCGTGGTGATCGGCAAGACCGCCCGCAACGTGACGCGCGAACAGGCCTATGAGTACGTCGCCGGCTACACCGTGGCCAATGACTACGCGCTGCGCGACTACCTGGAAAACTGGTATCGCCCCAACCTGCGCGTCAAGAGCCGCGACACCTGCACCCCGCTGGGGCCGTGGCTGGTGGACCGCGACGACGTGCCCGATCCCATGAACCTGGACCTGCGCACCACCGTCAACGGCGTCGAGACGCAGCGCGGCAACACCCGCGACATGGTGTTCGACATCCCCGCCCTGATCGCGTACTTCAGCGGCTTCATGACGCTGTCGCCGGGCGACCTGATCCTGACCGGCACCCCCGACGGCATCGTCAACGTGCAGCCGGGCGACGAAGTCGTGACCGAGATCGACGGCATCGGCCGGCTGGTCAACACGCTGGCGCCCTGCCCCGACTGATTTCCCCCACCTGGATACCCCGCATGCTCGATTCCACCACCGTGCGCGCGCTGGCCGCGCGCCTGCACGACGCCGAACGCGCCCGCCAGCAGATCCGCCAGATCTCGCTGGAGCATCCCGACATCACCATCGCCGACGCCTACGCCATCCAGCGCGCCTGGATGGACATCAAGCTGGGCGAAGGCCGCGTCAAGCGCGGCCACAAGATCGGCCTGACCTCGCGCGCGATGCAGCTGTCGTCGCAGATCGACGAACCCGATTTCGGCATGCTGCTGGACGACATGTTCTTCGAGGACGGCGGCGATATTCCCGCCAGCCGCTTCATCCTGCCGCGGCTGGAAGTGGAGCTGGCCTTCGTGCTGGGCAAGCGCCTGCAAGGCCCGAACGTGACCCTGTTCCAGGTGTACGACGCGGTCGAGTACGTGATCCCGGCGCTGGAGATCATCGATGCCCGCTCGCACGGCATCGACCCCGACAGCAAGCGTCCGCGCAAGGTATTCGACACCATCGCCGACAACGCCGCCAATGCCGGCGTGGTGATGGGCGGGCGGCCGGTGAAGATCGGCGAGCTGGACCTGCGCTGGATCGGCGCGATCCTGTCGCGCAACGCGGTGATCGAGGAGACCGGCGTGGCCGCCGGCGTCTTGAACCATCCCGCCAATGGCGTAGTATGGCTGGCGAACAAGCTGGCCGCGCATGAGGTGGCGCTGGAAGCGGGCGAGATCATCCTGTCGGGTTCCTTCACCCGTCCGGTGGCCGCGCGCCCCGGCGACACCTTCAACGTCGACTACGGCGTGCTCGGCTCCGTCAACTGCCACTTCATCTGATCCCCACGCGGCCCATGGATATCCTGACCAATCAATTCAAACGCGCGCTGCGCGCCGGCACGCCCCAGATCGGCCTGTGGGCCGGCCTGGCCAGCGCCTATACCTCCGAGATCATCGCCGGCGCCGGCTTCGACTGGCTGCTGATCGACGGCGAGCACGCCCCCAACACGCTGCAGACCACGCTGGCGCAGCTGCAATCGGTAGCGGCCTATCCGGTCGCGCCGGTGGTGCGCCCGGCCTGGAACGACCCGGTGCAGATCAAGCAGATCCTCGACACCGGCGCCCAGACGCTGCTGGTGCCGATGGTGCAGTCGGCCGAGGAAGCCGCCGCCGCCGTGGCCGCGGTGCGCTATCCGCCGACGGGCATCCGCGGCGTGGGCAGCGCGCTGGCGCGTTCGTCGCGCTGGAACCGCATTCCCAACTACCTGGAGCGCGCCAACGACGAGATGTGCGTGCTGGTGCAGATCGAGACGCCGCGCGGCGTGGACGCGCTGGAAGCCATCCTGGCCGTGGACGGCGTCGACGGCGCCTTCATCGGCCCTGCCGACCTGTCGGCCAGCATGGGCTACCTGGGCCAGCCCGAGCATCCCGAAGTCACCCGCACCATCGACGCGGCCATCGGCCGCATCGTCAAGTCGGGCAAGGCCGCCGGCATCCTGCACAGCGGCGTGGCGCAGGCCAAACACTATCTGTCGCTGGGCGCGACCTTCGTGGCGGTGGGCGTGGACGCGGTGCTGCTGGCGCGCGCGGCCGAAAAGCTGGCCGGCGAGTTCAAGGACCTCAAGCCGGTCGGCAAGGCCGGCGGGCCGTACTGAGTTCCCCCCGGGAAACCGCGGCAAGAAAAACGGCGCCCGCGGGCGCCGTTTTTTTATCGAAGGCCAGGAGCGGCGTAGCCACGATGGGCCGCGCCGCCTGGCCCGATCCGGGCGGTCAGGAGCGGCCGCCCAGGCTGCCGCCGCCGTCCACGCCCAGCACCTGGCCGGTGATGAAGCCGGCGTCGTCCGACAGCAGGAAGGCGATGGCGGCGGCCACTTCGGCCGGCGTGCCCAGGCGCTTCATCGGCACCGAGGCCAGCGCGCGTTTTTCGCCCTCGCTGCCCGCGGGACGGGTGGCGCGGAACATTTCGGTTTCGATCGGGCCCGGCGCCACCGCGTTGGCGGTCACGCCGTATTCGGCCAGTTCCAGCGCCCAGGTGCGGGTGCAGCCCACCAGCGCGCTCTTGGCGGCGGAATAGGCGGTGCGCTCGAGGCCGCCGTGGATGGCGCGGCTGCAGACGTTGACGATGCGGCCGGCGCGGCGCACCTTCATCGATTCGATGAAGGCCTGCGTCACCTGCACGGCGACGCGCACGTTCAGGTCCAGCACGTTGTACAGGGTGGCCAGGTCGATTTCGCCCAGCGGCTGCGGCGAGGCGATGCCGACGTTGTTGACCACGGCGTCGACCGGGAATTTCTCGCGGATCTCGCGCAGCACTTCCTCGGTGCGGCCGGCGTCGGCCAGGTCACAGGCATAGAGATAGCCGGGGAAATCGACGTCTCCGGTATTGCGCGCGATACCGACCACATGACAACCCATGTCGGACAGCCGTTGCGTAAGGGCCCAGCCTATGCCTTTGGTGGCGCCCGTGATGAGCACGCATTTGTCCTTCATGGATCGAAACCTCGTCGTTCGTTACTGGGGCGAAAACGGGCGCCTGGGCGCCCGGTTTTTCAAGTAGACACCATCCGGCGTTGGCTGTCTTGTAAATTGCGTAGCAATTCTTGCATGCTGGACGCTCGCCGCCGAGGGCGGAAGTATCCGGCGAAAAAACGGGCGCCATCAGGCATCCGACAGGCCGGGGCCGGAAAAGTGCCCCAGGGTTGATCAAAAAAGGATCAGGCGTCCCGGGTGACCGGCACGCGCGGCGCCAGGGCGCACAGCAGCTCGTAACCGATGGTGCCGGCCGCCAGGGCGACTTCGTCCACCGACGGGCCCTCTTCGCCCCACAGCGACACCGGAGCGCCGACGCCGGCGGCCGGAATCGGGTCCAGGTCGACGATCAGCATGTCCATCGACACCCGCCCGACCAGCCGGGTGCGGATGCCGGCCACGACCACCGGGGTGCCGGTGGCGGCGTGGCGCGGGTAGCCGTCGGCGTAGCCGCAGGCGACGATGCCGACGCGCATGGCGCGGTCGGCGCGGAACAGCGCGCCGTAGCCGACCGAGTCGCCGGCCTTCAGTTCCTGCACCGCGATGATCTCGGAGCGCAGCGACATGGCCGGCTTGAGGCCGAAGGCGCTGGCCTCGGCATCGGCGAAGGGCGAAGCGCCGTACAGGCAGATGCCGGGACGGACCCAGTGGGCCTGGGTCTCGGAGCCGACGGCGACCTCGGCGAAGCGCAGCGTGGCCGCCGAGTTGCAGACGCTGACGGGGCCCGCCATCTTATGCGTCACCGAATTGAACACGGCCATCTGCTCGGTGATGCCCTGGGGGCCGTCGGCGCAGGCGAAATGGGTCATCCGGCCGATCGAGCCGATCACGCCCTGCTGCTGCAGCAGCGTCGCGCGCTCGTGGGCGGCGGCATAGGCGGCGGGCGAGAAGCCCAGCCGGTTCATGCCGCTGTTGAGCTTGAGCATGATGTCCACGCGGCGCGTCAGGCGGGCGCGGGCCAGCATGTCGAGCTGTTCGCGCTGGTGCACGGTGATGCTCAGGTGGTAGCGGTCGACGATCTCGAGGTCGGACGGATTGAAAAAGCCTTCGAGCAGCAGGATCGGGCCGCCCCAGCCGGCCTCGCGGCAGCGCACGGCCTCGTCCAGATCCAGCATGGCCAGCCCCTGCGCCTTGGAAAACCCGGCGACGGCCTGTTCGATGCCGTGGCCGTAGGCGTTGGCCTTGATGACCGCCCAGATCGACGGCGGCAGGCCGGCGGCCGCGGCGGCGGTCTGGTCGAGGTGGCTGCGCACGGCGGCCAGGTTGTGGGCCAGGGCGGAAACGGAAACGGTGGCTGAAATTGGGCGGGGCATGGTGTGAGATCCTGTGGCGCTTAAGTCTAACTGATCGGCGTGTCGGCGGCGCGGGGCCGCGACGGCGCGCGTACTCTAAAATGACCGTAATCCGGCCCGCGCGGCCAGACCGCAGTCAGAAAGCAGGACCAGACCATGCCCATCGATCACTACGAGAATTTTCCCGTCGCCTCGCTGCTGCTGCCGCGCAGGCTGCGCGGCGCCGTGACCGATCTGTACCGGTTCGCCCGGGCGGCGGACGACATCGCCGACGAAGGCAGCGCCAGCGACGACGAGCGGCTGACCCAACTGGCGGCGTTCCGCGCCGAACTGCACCGCATCGGCGCCGAACCGGGCGCCGTGCCCGCGCCCGGCGCGCCCGAACTGGCCGGCATCTTCGTGCCGCTGGCCGCCACCATCGCCCGCCACCAGTTGCCCATCACGCCGTTCTACGACCTGTTGTCGGCCTTCGAGCAGGACATCAGCGTCAAGCGCTACGACGACTACGCCACGCTGGCCGACTACTGCACCCGCTCGGCCAACCCGGTCGGGCGGCTGATGCTGCACCTGTTCGAGGCCGCCGATCCACAGAACGTGGAGCAGTCGGACGCCATCTGCACCGGGCTGCAGCTGGTGAACTTCTGGCAGGATGTGCGGGTCGATTGGCACAAGCACCGCGTCTACCTGCCGCAGGAAGACCTGCGCCGCTTCGACATCTCGGAAGAGGACCTGGCGGCCTGCCGCCTGACGCCGGCCTGGCGCGCGCTGATGGCGTTCCAGGTCGAACGCACCCGCGCGCTGCTACACTTCGGCGCTCCGCTGGCGCGCCGCCTGCCGGGCCGTATAGGCCTGGAGCTGCGCCTGGTGGTGCAAGGCGGGCTGCGCGTGCTGGAGCGGATCGAGGCGAGCGGCTACGATGTATTCATGAACCGACCCGAATTGGGCGCCAAGGACTGGGCCATCATGCTGTGGCGCTCCATCAAGTAAGTAAACGGCCCTGCCAACTATGACCCCTGACGAGTACTGCCAGGAGAAAGCCGCCAAGAGCGGTTCCAGCTTCTACTATTCCTTCCTGTTCCTGCCGCCCGAGCGGCGTCGCGCCATCACGGCGCTGTACGCCTATTGCCGCGAGGTCGACGACGTGGTCGACGAATGCACCGATCCGTCGCTGGCGCGCATCAAGCTGGCGTGGTGGCGCACGCAGGTCGACCAGATGTTCGACGGCAAGCCCGACCATCCCGTAACCCGCGCGCTGCTGCCGCACCTGCAGAGCTGTTCGATCACGCGCGAACGCCTGCTGGCGGTGATCGACGGCATGGAAATGGACCTCGACCAGACCCGCTACCTGGACTGGCCCGGCCTGCGCAAATATTGCTGGCACGCCGCCGGCGTGGTGGGCGAGCTGTCGGCCGGCGTCTTCGGCTATACCGATCCGGCCACGCTGGTCTACGCCGAAAAGCTCGGCCTGGCGTTCCAGATGACCAACATCATCCGCGACGTGGGCGACGACGCCCGCCGCGGCCGCATCTACATCCCGGTCAACGACATGCAGCAGTTCGAGGTCAAGGCCTCGGACATCCTGAATGGCGAATATTCCGAGCGATTCTCGGCCCTGATGAAGTTCCAGGCCGAACGCGCCCGCGAGCTGTACCGCGAGGCGATGCGCAGCCTGCCCGAGGTCGACCGGCGCGCGCAGCGCCCCGGCCTGATGATGGCGGCGATCTATCACGCGCTGCTCGACGAAATCGAGCGCGACAACTGGCAGGTGCTGCACCAGCGCATCTCGCTGACCCCGCTGCGCAAGCTGTGGCTGGCGTGGAAGACCTGGGTGGGCGGCGGACGCGGACTGGTCCGCCGGTTGGCACGGTGAAGGCGGCGGTCATCGGCGCCGGCTGGGCGGGCCTGGCGGCCAGCGTCGCCCTGCGCGAGGCCGGCGCCAAGGTCACCGTCTTCGAAGCCGGCCACACGCCCGGCGGCCGCGCCCGGCGCGTGTTCCACGATGGCTTCGAATCGCCGCTGGACAACGGCCAGCACCTGCTGTCCGGCGCCTACAAGCACACCCTGGCGCTGATGCGCCGGGTGGGCCGCAACCCGGATGCCCTGCTGATGCGCCGGTCGCTGCGGCTGGCCAGCCTGGACGGCCGTTTCCGGCTGTCGGCGCCGCGCCTGCCCGCGCCCCTGCACATGGCGGTGGCGATCCTGGGCGCGCGCGGCCTGTCGTGGTCCGACCGCTTCGCCACGCTGCGCCTGATGCGCGGCCTGCGCGCCATGTCCTGGACGCCGCCGCGCGACTGGACCGTGCAGCAGCTGCTGCACTACCACGGCCAGTCCGACGCCCTGATCCGCCAGGTCTGGGAACCGCTCTGCCTGGCCGCCCTGAACACGCCCGTGGCCAGCGCCAGCGCCGGCCTGTTCGCCCGCGTGCTGCGCGACAGCCTGGCCGGCAGCCGCGAGGACAGCGACCTGCTGCTGCCCTGCACCGACCTGTCGGCGCTGTGGCCGGACGCCGCCGCGCGTCAGGTCACCATGCGCTATGGCAGCACGGTGCGCCAGTTGCGGCCGTCCGAAGACGGCATCGACATCAACCAGGAACGCTTCGACGCCGCCGTGCTGGCGGTGCCGCCGACCTTCGCCGCGCGCCTGCTGGAAGCGCCGCTGCGGGCGGCCGGCGCGACCGGCCTGCTGGACGCGCTGCGCGCCTTCGACTACCTGCCGATCGCGACGCTCAACCTGCGCCTGGCCGGCCCCTGGCGGCTGCCCGAGCCCATGATGATGCTGCGCGAGGAGCCGGCCCGCGGCCACGTCGGCCAATGGCTGTTCGACCGCGCGCAGTTGGCCGGCGATGCCCAGGCCGGCGAACTGGCGGTGGTCGCCAGCGTCGCCACCAGCCTGGCCGACCGCAACCGCCAGCAGGCCATCGAGGCCCTGATCGACCAGGTGGCCGAACAGGCCGCCAGCCATCCGCAGCGGCTGCCGCCGATGCCGGAAGTGACCTCGGCGGAATTGTTCATCGAGAAGCGCGCCACCTTCGCGGCGGTGCCGGGCCTGACCCGGCCGTTGAACAGCACCCCCTGGCCCACGCTGGCCCTGGCGGGAGACTGGACCGACACCGGCTACCCCGGGGTGCTGGAAGGCGCCGTGCGCAGCGGCCTGGAAGCGGCGCGGGTGCTGAATCCGCGCGCCAGCGACTGACGCGCCGCCTGGCCGTCAAGGGCCGGCGGCGACCGGCGGCCTGAGCGCCGCGCGCGTCAGCGCAGCACGCTGACGGTGGCCAGCCCCAGGCCGGTCAGCAACAACGATCCGATCAGGCTGATGCCGGCATAGCCCAGCGCGCCGGCGTACGCGCCGCGCTCCAGCATGGCCACGGTCTCGGCCGAGAAGGTCGAGAACGTGGTCAAGCCGCCCATGAAGCCGGTGACGGCCGCCAGCCGCACCCAGGCCGGCCATTCGGGATGGCCGGCCACCAGCGCCAGCACCAGGCCGACCAGGTAGCCGCCCGCCAGATTGGCCGCCAGCGTGCCCCAGGGCCAGGCCTCGGTGTTGAGCCACAGGCTGACGAGCCAGCGGGCCCACGCGCCGCACATGGCGCCCAGGCCCACGGCCAGGAAATTCAGGGGGATCAGGGTCTGGTAGGCGGACATGGGCTCAGGGCGCGCGGTGCTGCTTGAGGCGCAAGGAAAAGACCAGCAGCAGTATGCCAAAGAACACGGCATAGATACCGATGACCCAGACCAGCGCCAGCGCGCCCGCTCCCGGCTGCATGATCAGCATGGCGCCGAACAGGATCGACACCAGCCCCGACAGCCCCAGGAACCATTCGTTGCGGATGTCCTTGCGGAAGCGGATCGTGGCGGCGATCTGGAACACGCCGGCCACCAGCGCCCAGATGGCGATGATGTAGAGCAGGATCAGCGCCGTCAGGCCCGGCCACAGGAACGTCACGATGCCCCCCCC